>CAIWPS010000066.1 GCA_903914615.1 uncultured beta proteobacterium
GCGCCGGGTCCGGGTTCCTGTGGGACGACTACGCGGTGGGCGAGCGCATCGACCACGTCGACGGCATGACCATCGAGGAAGCCGAGCACATGCTGGCCACGCGGCTGTACCAGAACACCGCCAAGGTGCACTTCAACCAGCATGTCGAGCGCGAGGGCCGCTTCGGCAAGCGCATCGTCTACGGCGGCCACGTCATCAGCCTGGCGCGCGCGCTGTCGTTCAACGGCCTGGCGAATGCGCTCAACGTCGCCGCCATCCACGGCGGCAGGCATGTCGCGCCCAGCTTCGCCGGCGACACGGTCTACGCCTGGTCCGAGGTGCTTGCGAAGGACCCGCTGCCCGGGCGCAGCGACATCGGCGCCTTGCGCCTGCGCACGGTCGCCACCAAGGACCGCGCCTGCCACGACTTCCCGGGCCACGACGCCTCGGCCGACCCGGCGGTGGTGCTCGACCTCGACTACAGCGTGCTGATGCCCCGGCGCTGACAGCCAAGCCACCATGACGACAAGCACCCTCACCGATCGGCCTGGAACGCAGCTGCAGGCCCAGACGAACCCCGTGCGCACGCGCCGCGACTGGGAGGCGCAGCGCGCCGCCGCGCTGGCCGACCCTGGCGCCTTCCATGGCGCCATCGCGAAGCGGCAGATCCACTGGTTCGTCGCCACGCAGGGCGCCGGCGGCGCCTGGCTCGCCTTCGACGAGGCGCGCCATCGCTGGACCGGCTGGGATGCGCGCAGCGGCGCGGCCGTCGAAGCCGACCTGGGCGAGGCCTTCGAGCCCTGGCAGCGCGCCTTCAACCCTGACGACCCGCCGCACTGGAAATGGTTCGAAGGCGGCCGCACCAATGCCTGCTTCAACGAGGTCGACCGCCACGTGCTCGCAGGCCATGGCAGCGAGGCCGCCTTCCTGTTCGAAGGCGACCGCTGGGACATGTCGCAGGACGGCGGCCGCGGCGCGCCGGTGGAGGCCTACGCCATCACGCGCAAGCGGCTGCTTCTGGAAACCGCCAAGTGCGCGCTGGCGCTGCAGGCCCTGGGCGTGCGCGCCGGCGACCGCATCGCGCTGAACCTGCCCAACATCCCCGCCCAGCTGTACTGGACCCAGGCCGCGAAGCGGCTGGGCGTGGTCTACACGCCGGTGTTCGGCGGCTTTTCCGACAAGACGCTGTCCGACCGCATCCACGACGCCGGGGCGCGCGTCGTCGTCACCGCCGACGGCGGTTACCGCAATGCGCAGATCGTGCCCTTCAAGACCGCCTACACCGACCCGGCGCTGGACGATTTCGTGCCGGTGGCGGTGGTGCGCGCATCCATCGCGCAACGGCTGGCCTCGCTGGGTCCCGACCTGGGGCTGGCGGAAGGCGACACGCAACTGCTGCTGGCCACGGTGGACGACACGCTGGCCGGCGAAGTGACGGTGCAGCGCAGCGACGCGATGCGCGGCGTCGGCCGGGCGCTGCGCGAGCTGGGCCGCCAGGGCCGGCTGAACGCGGCCGCGGCATCGCGCCTGCGCACGGCGGTGGCCGAAGCCCTGGTGGCCACGCCGCCGCGCGTCGACGCGGTGGTGGTTGTGCGCCACACCGCGCAGGCCGACCTCGTCTGGCGCCCCGAGCGCGACCGCTGGAGCCACGAGCTCACCGACGCCGCGCTGGCCGCCTTGCTGCAGGCCGCCCGCGCGGCGGGATTCGGGGTGCAGGACGAAGCCGCGCTGCTGGCCTTGCCCGACGCCGACTTCGTGCGCGCCGTCTGGGCCGGCAGCCCGCCGCTGCCGCTGGACGCCGAGTACCCGCTGTTCTTCATCTACACCTCGGGCTCCACCGGCAAGCCCAAGGGCGTGGTGCACGTGCATGGCGGCTACACCGCCGGCGTGGCGCACACGATGAAGGTGGCCTTCGACGCGCGGCCGGGCGACGTGGTCTACGTCGTGGCCGACCCCGGCTGGATCACCGGCCAGAGCTACATGCTCAGCGCCACGATGAC
>CAIWPS010000067.1 GCA_903914615.1 uncultured beta proteobacterium
GTGGCCTGCTCGCCGATGCGATGGCCGATGCGCAGGCCGCCCGCGCCGGCAGTGCCGACGCGTACCGCAACACCGATGCGCCTGATGCCGACGAGGCCGCCGACGAAACCGCCTGCGCCGGCGCCGCGTGCAACGGCAGCCCGGCACGCACGGCCTGGCAAGCGGCCGCATCGCAGCCGGCGAGCGGCGCGCAAGCCGAACTGCAGGCGCAGGCGAGCGCCGCTTCCGATCGCGGGGCCGGGCCATGAGCGGCGAGGTTTTCCCGAGCGCGAATGCCCGCCTGGCGGGATGGGCTGCAGGCCCAAGGGTGCCCCCGTGACCGCGCCTGAAGCGGGCGCCGTGCCGGCGCTGCTGGAAGGCATCATGCTGCTGTGCTTCGGCCTGGCCTGGCCGGCGGCCAACCTGCGTCTGTGGCGCCGGCGCAGCGGCGATGGGCGCGGCTGCGGCTTCACCGCCTGCATCTTCTGCGGCTATCTTGCCGGCGCGGCGGCCAAGCTCGTGCTGGCCCGCGGCGGCCAGCCGCTGACCCCGGTGTTCTGGCTCTATGCCTTGAACACCGTCTCGGTGGCCGTGCACCTGGGGCTGCAGTGGCGCTTCAGGCGCGGCCTCGAGCGAGCTCGCGCAGGCCCCTGATGCGGCGGTCGACGTAGGCCGGCCGCCGCAGGCGCCGCGGCACCGGCGCGCCGAAGCTGTCGTCGCGCGGCAGCCAGCGCTGCATCCACACCGTGGCCATGCCGACGCGACGCGCGGACTTCTGGTGCACCAGCGTGTCTTCCACCAGCACGCAGCGCGCGGCGGGCACGCGCAGCCGCGCTGCCAGTGCACGCAGCATGCGCGCGTCGGGCTTGGGGCGCAGGTCGCCGAACATGTGCATGTCCTCGATCGAGATCACGCCGTCGAAGGCGCGGCGCAGCCCCAGCACCCCGAGCACGCGGGCCGCATAGGCCGCCGGCGCGTTGGTGACGATGAACTTGCGCCCGCGCAGCCGCGCCAGCGCCGCCAGGTCGTGTGCGTGGCCGTGCACGCGCTGCTCCAGGCCGGGCAGGCGGTGCGTCTCGTCGAGGAAGTGGCCGGCCTCGACGCCGTGGTGGCGCACCAGGCCCAGCAGCGTGGCGCCGTAGCGCAGCCAGTAGCGGCGGCGCAGCGCGTTGGACTCGGCGGTGGACAGGCCCAGGTGGCGCTCGATGTAGTCGCCCATCGCCTGGCGCAACTCGCGCATCGTCGCGCCGGTGGCGTCGTGCAGCGTGTCGTCTAGGTCGAAGAGCCAGACTCGGGCGGCGGCCACCTCAATGCGACCGGATCATGGTGCCGTAGGCCTGTTCGGTGAGGATCTCCAGCAGCATCGCATGCGGCACCCGGCCGTCGATGATGTGCACGGCGTTGACGCCGCTGCGCGCGGCGTCCAGCGCACCGCTGATCTTGGGCAGCATGCCGCCGCTGATGGTGCCGTCGGCGAAGAGGTCGTCGATCTCGCGCGCCGTCAGGTTGGTCAGCAGCTTGCCGGCCTTGTCCAGCACGCCCGGCGTGTTCGTCAGCATCAGCAGCTTCTCGGCCTTCAGCACCGTGGCCAGCTTGGCGGCGACGAGGTCGGCGTTGATGTTGTAGCTCTCGTTCTTCTCGCCGAAGCCGATCGGGCTGATGACGGGGATGAACTGGTCGTCCTGCAGCGCCTTGACCACGCTGGGGTCGATGGCGGTGATCTCGCCCACCGAGCCGATGTCGTGCTCGATGGCCGGGTTGTCCTTGTCCATCATCTTCATCTGGCGGGCGCGGATCAGGCCGCCGTCGCGCCCGGTCAGGCCCACGGCCTTGCCGCCGGCGGCGTTGATGAGGCCGACGATGTCCTGCTGCACCTCGCCGGCCAGCACCCATTCGACGACCTCCATCGTCTCCTCGTCGGTGACGCGCATGCCCTGGATGAAGGTGCCCTTCTTGCCGATCTTGGCCAGCGCGTCGTCGATCTGCGGCCCGCCGCCGTGGACGACGATGGGGTTCATGCCGACGAGCTTGAGCAGCACGATGTCCTCGGCGAAGTCCTGCTGCAGCGCCGGGTCGGTCATGGCATTGCCGCCGTACTTGATGACCAGCGTCTTGCCGTGGTACTTGCGGATGTAGGGCAGCGCCTGGGCCAGGATCTCGGCCTGGTCGCGCGGCGTGATGTGGGCCAGGCTGGGGTCGGCAAACGTGCTCATGGCGGCGGCGGGCGTGGGCGTGAAGACGGGCGATTGTAGGAAAGCCGCCGGCAGGCGCCGCCACGGCGGCTGCGGCACACTCCGGGGCGCAGGGACCCCTGCAGCCGCCCCCCGGAGACCGCCCATGAAACGACGCCAGGCCGCCTTCGCCTTCGCCGCCGTGGCCTGCGGGCTGGCGCACGCGCAGGCCGCCACCGCGGCCGGCGAGGTCGTCAAGGTCGACCGCGAGGGCCGGCGCGTGACGCTCAAGCACAGCGGCGTTCGGAACCTGGACATGCCGCCGATGACGATGATCTTCCGCGTGCGTGACGCGCAGCTGCTCAGCGACCTGGCGCCTGGCGACCGCGTGCGCTTCGTCGCCGAGCGCGTCGACGGCCAGTACATCGTCACGGCACTGACCAAGGCACCCTCATGACCGCCCACGCCCACGACCTCAGCCCCTACGCCCACAGCCACGCCTTCGCCGACGAAGGCCAGCGCCAGCGCGAGCGCGCCCTGGCGGCGGTGACGCTGCTGACGCTGGTGACCATGGGCATCGAACTCGGCGTCGGCTGGTGGACGGGCTCGCTGGCCCTGACCGCCGACGGCTGGCACATGGGCACGCACGCGCTGGCGCTGGGCGGCGCGGTGCTGGCCTACCGGCTTTCGCAGGCCGCGGCCAGCCACAGCGCCGTGCGCGGCGGCGGCGCCGGCTACGCCTTCGGCGGCTGGAAGATCGAGGTCCTCGCGGCCTACACCAGCGGCCTGGTACTTCTGGGTGTCTCGCTGTGGCTGGCCTGGGAGGGCGTGGACACGCTGCGCCACCCGCGCCCGGTGGCCTACGGCGAGGCGCTGCTGATCGCCTGCGTCGGCCTGGCCGTCAACGTGGCCAGCGTCTGGCTGCTCTCGCGCGGCACCGGAGGGCACGGGCACGACCATGGGCACGCGCCGGGCCACGGCCACGGGCACGACCACGGCCATGCGCACGGGCACGACCACGGCCACGCGAAGGCACGGGCCGCGACCCCGGCGCACGCCCACGACCACAACTTCAGCGCCGCCTACATCCACGTCATCGCCGACGCCTTCACCTCGGTGCTGGCGATTGCGGCGCTGGCCGGCGGGGCCTGGTTCGGCCTGCGCTGGCTGGACCCTGCGGTGGCGCTGCTGGGCGCCGCGGTCATCGGCCCGTGGGCCTACAGCGTGCTGCGCAGCACGGCGCGGGCGCTCGTCGACGCCACCGAGGACCCGGCGCTGGCGCAGCGCGTGCGCGACCTCATCGAGTCCGACGGCGACGCCAAGCTGGCCGACCTGCATGTCTGGCAGGTCGGTGCGCGCGCCTGGTGCGCCGCGCTGTCGGTGGTGGCCGACGCGCCGCTGCCGGCCATCAGCTACCGCGAACGGCTGTCAGCGGTGGAACAGCTGCGCCATGTCACGGTGGAAGTGCACCCGTGCCCGGGCGCCGCGCCTGGGAACGGCCCTGAACCTGGCCACGGCCATGCGCAGGGCGAAGACCACGGCCACGACCACGGCCACGCGCACTGAAGCGGCGCGCCGACCCTTCAAGGAAATGTGGCCCCGCCACTTTCCTTGTTCCCCGCGGGGAAGGCCGGCCCTGGCTGGCCTGGTGGCGCCTAGAACGCCGCACGCAGGAACAGCTGCGGGCCGCGGATGCGGTAGTCCATCACCAGGTGCTCCACGCCGCTGATGATGCCGAATTCGGTGTCGACATCCTCCTTTGTGCGGGCACCGACGTGCCGCCGCGTCGCGCGCAACGCCACCGACCGGCGGCGCGACTTAGCATGCAGGCCGTCATGGACCCAAGGAGACCTGCATGAGCACACCAAGCAACCACCAGATCCGCCTCGCCGCCCGCCCCGTCGGCCTGCCCAAAGCCAGCGACTGGCAAGCCACCGAAGAAGCCGTGGGCGAGCCCGGCGAAGGCGGCGTGCTCGTCAAGGTGCTGGCGCTGAGCCTGGACCCGGCGA
>CAIWPS010000068.1 GCA_903914615.1 uncultured beta proteobacterium
CCGCGGGGAAGTCTACCGGCGGGTGATGGCCGACGCCGTAGGACAGTGCCCCGTCGAGGCCGCCGGGCCGCCGCTGCAGGTGCAAGGCCACCCCCGCCGCATGGCGACCCGGGTGACCCGACGCCGTCGCGGGCCCGAGGTCACTGCACGACGATGTCGTTGCGCACGCCCCGCACGCCCGGCCGGGCTGAGGCGCTTCCTGTCCGACAACGTGGACCTGCGCGTCACCGGCGAGGCCGCCAACGGCAGCTAGGCGCTCGAACTGGCCCGCGGCGGCGAGGTCGATGTCCTGCTGATGGACATCTCGATGCCCCGGCAAAGCGGCGTTGATGCGCTGGCCGCCGTCAAGGCCCGCTTCCCTGAGCTGCCCGTGCTGGTGCTAAGCGGTTTCCCCGAGAGCCACTACGCCACCACGCTGTTGCGCCAGGGCGCCAGCGGCTACCTCAACAAGGAATGCGACGCCGAGGAGATCGTCACCGCGATACGCACCGCCTTCCGCGGACGCAAGTACATCGGCCCGGCGGTGGCCGAGATGCTGGCCGAAGGGCTGTGCGGCGACGGCCTTATACCGTAGCGGGACGCTTGCCACCAAGTGCATCGCATGGGCAAGCGCGGGGAACCGGCGCGAATGGCAGCAAGGCACCAGCCCGGGTCATCGATCTCGGCGACCCACGCCTGCATCAAGCCTGGAGGGCCAGCAAGGCATTCGGCTGGCGCAGCGCCGACAAGACATTCGGAAGCGTACGGCAGGGGTCGGCATGCCGATGCACTGCGACCGGCGGCGCCGCCAGGTGGCTGCAACGGAGCCTGTCGTAGGCCGACCTGACCACCGCGTAGCACTCGCAACTCTCCCCTTCGAGCCCCCTGCGGCCCAGGATCGCCAGGCGGCCGCGGCCATAGCGGATCAAGCCGGCCTTCTGCAGTTTCAATGCGCAGGCGGTGACGGTCTCGCGCCGCACGCCCAGGAGGTTGGACATACGTTCGTGCGTCACCAGAAATTCGTCGCACCGATGGCGGTCCTGGTGGAGCAACAGCCATCGACACAGTTGCTGGTGCAAGGAATGGTGGCGGTTGCACGCGGCAGTCTGTGCCAGTTGAACGAGCAGGGCCTGCGTGTAGCGCAACAGAGGCAAGGCCATGGCTGCGTGGCGCGCAACGTGGTTCGCCAGCACGGGCGCGCGCATGCGCCAGGCGTGGCCGGCGGTCTGCACTTCGCCGCCGCTGAGTGCCACGGCACCGTCCATGAACGCGCAGACACCCACCACGCCCTCATGGCCGACGACGGCCACTTCAGCCGAGCCGCCGTCCTGCATGCCCGACACCAGCGACACCACCGCAGAGATCGGAAAGTAGACGTACTTCAACGCGGTGCCAGCTTCATGCAGGGTCTGGCCCTGCACCAGCTCGACGCGCTCGAGATCCGACCCGACATGGGCCCAAACTTCGCTGGGCCAAGCGGCCAGCAATTGGTTGTGCACATTGGTGGCTGAAGTTCGGTAGTTCGCACTTGCCATGTCGGACCTCCTTTGCCGCGGGCGGGATCGCACGCGCCGGAGGCACTGTGCCTACCGCAATGGCTTTGCGGCAGAGGCCGCCACGGCAATCGGCCGTCGGAATTGCCGTGGCCGGGACGTCAGCCATCGCCTACAGCAGCAGCTGCAGGAGCCGGCCTCGTCTGCGCAGGCCTCGCGAAGGGCTATTCTTGGGAAAGGTCCCGCGGCACCGGATTCGTCATGCCCGTCCTCGTGGCCGGCGGACCGACCAGGTCGTCCGATCGAATGGAGACAGAAATTGACAACGATCCGCGTAGCAGGCTTCAGCGTATCCCTCGACGGGTTCGCCGCGGGGCCCGAGCAGAGCTTGGCGTCCCCATTGGGTCGCAGCGGGCCCGAGCTGTTCCAGTGGTTCTTTCCGACCCGCACCTTTCGCGCCATGGCCGGCCAGGACGGTGGCACCACGGGCGTCGACGATCAGTACGCGCAGCGCTCGATGGCTGGGTTCGGGGCCTTCATACTCGGCCGCAACATGTTCGGGCCGATCAGGGGCGCATGGCCCGACGAAGCCTGGAAAGGATGGTGGGGCAACAACCCGCCGTACCACGCACCGACCTACATCCTCACCCACCACGCTCGGCCTTCGATCGAACTCGAAGGCGGCACCACCTTCCACTTCGTGACCGATGGCATCGAATCGGCGCTGAGACAGGCGCGTGCCGCAGCGGGCGACAAGGACGTGAAGATCGGCGGCGGCGTCGACACGGTTCGACAGTACCTGCAGGCCGGCCTGATCGACGACATGCACCTGGCCCTGGCGCCGGTCGTGCTGGGGCAAGGGGAAGCGCTCTTCGCCGGCCTGGACCTGCGCGCGCTGGGCTTTCGCGTCGTCGAGCGTGCCGCGACCGAAGCGGCGACGCATCTGGTGCTCGCGCGCTGACCGCCATCCCGCGTGCCTGCGCCGCGGCGAGCGGACAGCAGGCTGTCGCTTCGGGCCTGTCGAGCGTGAGTCCGGGGCTCAGGCCCGCCTGACCGGGAGCTGGCAGGCGATCTCGAAATGATCGTTCCCATGGGCGAACGGCTGGCCGATCCAGGCTTCGAAGGCAGGTTGGTCGTCAGGCACGTAGCTGCTCCGCGGCAGCCAGGTCTTGTACAGCCAGTCGATCGCCCTGGCCTCCAGCGCGATGTCGCCACTCAGGACGACCTCGGCGACACGCATCGGCGGGAACTCGAAGCGGCCGACCTCACCCTCCGGCTCGACGTCGTCGACCACGACGGCGACGTCGTAGCGGCAGTTTGCCAGGGCGACGATCTCGGGCTCCTCCCACATGTAGCCGAGCCACTGGCCGTCCGCGAGCCCGCGCTCGGTGGCCCAGGCGACGAGCCTGTCGCAGGCGGCCCTGGCCACACCCTCGCGGTAGGGATCGAAGACGCGGATGTAGGCAACCGTGCGCGCGGGCAGGTCGCGTAGCCTGACCTCGAAGGCGTCCGGATTCTGTCCCGGCGGCAGGGCCGTCAGGCGCGCTGACCCATCCTGGCTTGCCAGGACGCGGTCCATCTGCTCGCGCCGGGCATGGCGAAAGGACTCGAGATCGAACCCGCGGGGCGCGACACCGTAGTGCTGCCTGAAGCTGCGGGAGAAGTCGGAGGACGAGGAAAAGCCGCATCCCAAGGCCACGTCCGTCAGCGACCGCCCGGGTGCATGGGACATCAGGTACAGCGCCCGCTCGAGCCGCTGCCGCTTCACGAACTGGTTCAACGTCTCGCCCACGAGGGCCTTAAAGACGCGGTGGAAGTGGAAGGAAGAGAAGCCGGCCGCCTGGGACACCTGCTCCAGCCGCAGGGGCTGGGCGAGGTTGCGCACGATGTGGTCGATCGCGCGGTTGACGCGCGCGACATAGGCCATCGAGACGGCGCTGTCGGATTCCAGGTCGGTTCGCAAGATATGGCAAGTCGCCTTTGCGGTTCTCGGGCATCGTAGCGCCCGATTGAAGTCGGGTCGCACCGACCTGCCCGCCCCTCGCCCGAAGGAGAACCCAGATGAAGACCCACACCCTCGCGATCGCCGGCGCCCTGGCCTTGTTCGGGGCCTCGTTCGGGGCCTTGGGCGCGGGCAACGCTCCACCCACGCAAGCCACGGAGAACAGGACCATGGACCTCGGTAATTTCTCGATCAGCCTCGCGGTCAAGGACATCAGGGCATCCAAGGCCTTCTACGAGAAGCTCGACTTCAAGGAGGTCGGCGGCAAGCTCGAACAGAACTGGATCGTCCTGCAGAACGGCGCTGCGCGGATCGGGCTGTTCCAGGGGATGTTCGACAAGAACATCATGACCTTCAACCCAGGGTGGACGAAGGACAAGGAGACGATGAAGGAGTTCCAGGACGTGCGGGAGCTGCAGCGTACGCTGAAGGCGCGCGGCCTCAAGATGGCCATCGAGGCCGACGAGGCGACCGAAGGGCCTGCGTACTTCCAGCTCACCGACCCCGACGGCAACACGCTCCTCTTTGATCAGCATGTCCCGAGCCCCAAGCGTTAGCCTTGTCCATGCCGCAGGCCCCTCGTTGAACGAGCACTTCCTGCCCATCCGACCCAGGCCGGCCTTGCGGCAGGTGACTCGCCGGGCGGGCTGACTGCCGAAGACCGCGGCGACGAGTTCACCGCGTCCACGACCGGCCGTGCAGCGCCGTCGATTCGAGCGCCTGCCGTCGGCGCCGGCGCCGAACGGGTGCTGCCTGCCCTCCTTGAAGACCCTGCCCTGGTCGCGGTGTCGGCGCATCCGAGTGGCGGCCGCGGGCGTACGGGGACGGACACGGGGGGATCCATGGCCAGTCTTCCAGTCACCCGCAAGGGCACTTCGACAGCCGAGCGCGAAACCGAGGGCTACAGCCCGCAGAGCTGGGAAGCCCGCTTGCTCGCGGGCTCGCTGCGCAGCGTGCCGGTCACCTTGCTGTACGGCGGCAGTGCCGCCGACCGCGATGCACTGCTGCTGCATGGCCTGATGCCGCTGCTTGGGCGCCGCCGCGCCGACCGCCCCCAGCCCGCGAAGGCGACCTGTGCGCCGCCCCTTCCTGCGGCCACCGGCAAGCTCGAACGCAGCGCTCCCAGTCCCGAACGCGTGCTGATGCTCGACCTTGCGGCCGAAGTCGCGAACGAGCGCGTGCCGCTGGACAGCCTGGCCCGTGCTTGCGAAGAGATGGACGCGCCCGCCGACGGCGCCGGCGGGCCCGGCCAGGCGCCGAGCCGCTTGCTGCTGGTACTGCGCGGCTTCGAGTCCGCGCTGCAAGGTGCGATGCAGGCCAACGCCAGAGGCGCCGAGCCCGACCCCTTCTGGCAGACATTGACGCGGCGGCTGAAGCAGCCGGAACCGCCGCCGCCCGCAGCGCCGCCGCCCCTGATGCACCTGTTGCTGGTGACGGCCGAAGCCGCCACGCCAGCGCTGCGCTGGCTGGGGCAGGCCTTGCCGTGCCTGGGCGAGCACGGGCTGCAGCTGAGCGACCGGCCCGCAGCCCGGCACCCGCAGCTGGCGGCCGTCAGCGACCTGCTTGGTGACGTACCTCACCGATCGGCCGCGGCGGGCGCCGACGATGCCGAGGCGGTCATCACCGAAGTCGCCTGGCGGCTGGCCATCCAGCACGCGCAGGAGCGCGCCGGGCAGCCCCGAGGGCGAATACCCGCGTGCACAGCAGGAAGGCATTCCAGTGAGACCGCCGCCGAGCCGCACGGCTTGCCGACCCAGGAGCCCGATGCCGGGCAAGCGGGTGGCGCGGCGGCCACGCCCCTGGACGCGGGCCCGGCGGCGCCACCTGCAGACGTGCCGCCGCCGGCTGATGGACTTCCCCCGGAGTCGGCGCGCGGCCACCGCCTGCCGTCGCCGAACCTGATGCTGGCGCTGGCCGCTGGCGCGGTCCTGGCCCTCGCCCTGTGGGGTGGCCGCCCCGGCACGCAGGCGACATCGGCGGCGGACACAGCGCAGCGGCCATCGCCGATCGGCGCGACGACGTTGGCCAGGACCTCCCTGCCCGCTGCCGACGATCCTGCGCCGGCACTGGCTGCTGCGCTGGCGCCGCAGCCGCTGCACGACCTGCGCGGCGGCGTCGCGCAAGCCCTGCCGGCGCTCGCCCCGTCGCCGCAGCCCCGGCTGCTGCTGCTGCGCTACGACCTGCTGCAGGTCCTGCCGGCGGCGCGCGGGGGAGAAGGGCTGGCCATCGTGGCACCGGTCTTCGTGGAGCCGCTGCGGGTCTGGGTGCGCGCCGACGCCCCCATCCGATCCTGGGGCGAGCTGCGCCGGGCCACCATCGACATCGGCCGCGACGGCGGCGACGCGTTGACGGCCGAGACCTTGCGCGAGACCTTGTTCGGCGCCCAAGCGCCCTCGGTGCGCCTGCACGGCGGCGACGACGCCGATGCGCTGGCGGCGCTGCAGCAGGGTCGCGTGGACGCCCTGTTGCGGCTGCGCGCTTCGGCACTGACAGCCCAGGCCGAGGCCGCGACGGCGCGCGGGGCGCTGCGTGAACTGCGGCTGGACGGGCAGGACCCGCTCGCGCCGCGCGCGGCGCGCCGCTACCTGCCGCTGGCATCTCCCGGCTATGCGGCATGGCACCGGCCCGCCGTCATGAGTTTTCTGGCCGTGGTCGGCGGCGATCCAGCAGGTCGCAAGCGGGTTGCCGCCGAGGCCCTGGCCCGCCTGTGCAGCGCGCTGCCGCGCCTGCGTGATGGCGGCAACGCCGACTGGGCGCTGGTGCCGCTCTCGCTCGCGCCACCGCTGGGCCGGCCCTACGCCTTGCCGGACGCCCATTGCAATGCAGGCACGGCGCCAGCGCGCGACTTGCAGGTGGCCGACGCCTTGCGCGACACCGACCGCACACCCTCACCACCCCCCGAGAAAGGAAGCCTGCGATGAGACCTCCGACTTCATTCAGTCTGAGCCGCTGCCTGCCCGCCGTCGCCATCGCCGGCCTGAGCTGTGGCGCGGCGCTGGCGGCCGAGATGGCGCCGGTGGAAAAGGTGACCGTGCGCGCCGTGGCGCATTTCGACTTCGACAGTGCGGCCATCGCTGCACCGGACCGGCTGCGCCTGCTGGCCGAAGTCGGCGCCATGAAGGACGTCACCTGGCAGACGGTGACCGCCACCGGGCACACCGACAGCGTCGGGCCTGCGGAATACAACGCTTTGCTCGCACGGCGCCGGGCCCTCGCCGTGAAGGCCTACCTGACGGGTCAGGGCCTGCCGGAGACGCTGGTGCGCACCGCCGCGATGGGTCAGGCCGCCCCGGTGGCCGACAACACCTCCGAGCAGGGCCGGGCGCAGAACCGGCGCACCGAGGTGGTCTTCGAGGGCGTGCGGGCGACCGCGCGCTGAGCCACGCGCGGGACCGGCCCTGGGTTTCAGGGCGGCGGCGGGACGAGCCTGTCCATGTCGTGAATCTCGCGCTCGTAGGCGGTGGGCCCGGCAAGCACGATGGTGTCGTAGCCGCCGTCGTAGTCGGCGACCACGAAGCGGCGGTCCGGCAGGTGGCCGTGGACGGAAGGAAAGAGCGCGAACACCTGGTCGCCCGCGTGCAGCGCAGCCACCGCCGCGGCGACCGGCGCCACCACCTCGGGCGTGGCCCAGGCGTTCTTGCGCGTGTCCACGCGGCCCCAGAGCACGTCGGTGACGCGCCCGGCGGCGTCCAGTGCCACCTTGGAGACGGCAAAGGTCTTCATGCCGCCACCGGTGAGTAGCCGGCGCGCCGGATGGCGTCGCCGAGCTGGCGCGCGGTGGCATGGCTGGGCTCGATCTCGACCGTGAAGGTGGCCATGTCGACGCGCACCAGCGCGGCGTGGTCGACCTCCTTCAAGGCCTTCGTCACGGTGCCGGCACAGCGCGACGAGGTCATGTCGCTGACCTGGAAGGCGATCATGGATGCTCAGCCGTCGAGGCTGTCGAGGTCGGTGACATTGCGCCCCGGCGACGGCGCGCCCTGGAAGGCGATGCATTCCCTGCCGTCCTCGTGCTCGACGATCACGAACGCGCGTTCGGGCAGGCGCCCGCCCGGGAAGGCGGCCGCCACGCGGGCGCCGTCGTGGAGGGCGTCCACGACCTCGGCCGCCCGGGCCACCACGCCCGCGCCGACGACACGGTCGGCACCGGCCTGAACCTCGCCCCAGAGCACGTCGCTGACGTGGCCGTCGGGGCCAATACGGACTTTCGACACCTCGAACGATCGCCCGCTTTCGCTGGCCATCGGGCGGGCACGTTCACCTTGGTAGGTCATGCTGCGGGCTCCTGGTTCATGCTGGTCGGGCTGCCGGCGCGGCCACTGCGTGGGCGCAGTTTCAAAGGCATGGTGAATGCATGGCGTTGTCCTCTTCGGCCCGTGCCGCCGGCTGGGTCGGCCCGGCCCGGCCCAGCCGCGGCAGCAACTGGCGCACCGAGCTCGTCCAGGCCGCGAGCATGGAAGGACGCGTGCGGCCCGGACCGCCGTCGGGTGACAGGGGCCGGAGCGACTTCGTGTACGTGCGCGACGGGTTCATGGGCCATTCTGCGTTCGCGGCCCTGCGGCACTCTGTGCGTTGCCGTACCCATCGCGGCCTGCTTGTGCACCTTTCGCGGCCGCCGCCTCATTGCCAGCCGTGAAGCCGGATGTAGACACGCTTCATCAGGGTGGTGAGCCCGCAGTAGCCCACCAGGATGGCCACCAGCCAGCCGTAGTAGGCCGCGGGCAGGGCCTGCAGCTTGAAGTACGCCGCCAGCGGCCCCAGCGGCAGCCACAGGCCGATGGCCATGATGGCCAGCGTCATCGCCATCAGCGGCGCCGCGGCGCGGCTTTGCACGAAGGGCAGCTTGGGCGTTCGCAGCATGTGCACCACCAGGGTCTGGGTGAGCAGGCCCACCACGAACCAGCCGGACTGGAACAGCGTCTGCCGGGCCACGCTGTTGGCGTCGAACACCCACCACATCACGGCGAAGGTGATGATGTCGAAGAGCGAACTGAGGGGCCCGAAGAAGACCATGAAGCGGCCGATGTCGGCCGGATTCCACTTCAGCGGACGGGTCACCAGTTCGGGGTCGACATTGTCGAAAGGGATGCCGGTCTGGCCGATGTCGTACAGCAGGTTCTGCACCAGCAATTGCAGGGGCAGCATCGGCAGGAAGGGCAGGAAAGCGCTGGCCAGCAGCACCGAGAGGACATTGCCGAAGTTGCCGCTGGCCGTCATGCGGATGTACTTCAGCATGTTGCAGAAGGTGGTGCGGCCTTCGACCACGCCCTCGTCGAGCACGAGCAGGCTCTTCTCCAGCAGGATGATGTCGGCGGCTTCCTTGGCGATGTCCACCGCGCTGTCCACCGAGATGCCGATGTCGGCCGCGCGCAGCGCCGGGGCGTCGTTGATGCCGTCGCCCATGAAGCCCACGACATGGCCGCCGGCGCGCAGCGCCCGCACGATGCGTTCCTTGTGCAGCGGCGTCAGCTTGGCGAAGATGCTGTGCGATTCGGCCGCCGCCTTCAGCGCGTCGTCGCTCAGGGCTTCGACCTGGGCACCCAGGAGGACGGTGTCGGCGGGCAGGCCGACCTCGCGGCAGACCTGCGCCGTCACGAGGTCGTTGTCGCCGGTCAGCACCTTGACGGTGATGCCGTGGCCGGCCAGCTTTTTCAGCGCCGGGGCGGCCGATTCCTTGGGCGGGTCGAGGAAGGCGATGTAGCCGATCAGCGTCAGGCCGGTCTCGTCGGCGACCGAATAGGTGGCCTGCCCCGGCGGCAGCGTCTTCACGGCCACCGCCACCACACGCAGGCCTTCGGCATTCAGCGCCCCGGTGACCAGCTGCGTGCGCGCCAGCAGCGCCGCGTCCAGCGGCAGCGTCGGCATCGTGCGCGCGCCGTCCAGGCTGGCATCGACCGGGTCCTGCGTGCGCACCTGGGTGCAGACGGCGAGCACCTCCTCGACAGCGCCCTTGCAGATGATCTCGTGGTGCTGCTCCTGGCCGCCTGCCAGCACGGCCACCACGACCGACATGCGTCGGCGCTCGAAGTCGAAGGGCACCTCGTCGACCTTGCGGTAGGCGTCCTTCAGCTTCAGCTCGGCGGCCAGCTCGACGCGGTCGAGCACCGCGCGGTCGAGCAGATTTTTCAGCCCGGTCTGGTAGTAGCTGTTCAGGAAGGCGAAGTTCAGCACCTCGTCGGTGTCCTGGCCGTAGGCGTCGGCGTGGCGGGCCAGCGCAATCTTGTCCTGCGTCAGCGTGCCGGTCTTGTCGGTGCACAGGATGTCCATGGCGCCGAAGTTCTGGATCGCGTCCAGCCGCTTGACCACCACCTTCCTGCGCGACAGTAGCACCGCGCCCTTGGCCAGCGTGGTCGTGACGATCATCGGCAGCATCTCCGGCGTCAGCCCCACCGCCACCGACAGCGCGAACAGGAAGGCCTGCAGCCAGTCGCCCTTGGTCGCGCCGTTGATGAGGAAGACGATGGGCACCATCACCGCGGCGAAGCGGATGAGCAGCCAGCTGACGCTGTTGACGCCGGCCTGGAAGGCGTTGGGCGCCGTCTCGACCGCGGTGGCGTGGGCGGCCAGCGTGCCGAAGTAGCTGCGGCCGCCAGTGGCCACGACGAGCGCCGTGGCCGTCCCCGAGACGACATTGGTGCCCATGAACACCAGGTTGCGCTGCTCCAGCGCACTGCCCACCGCGCCTGCCGCGCCTGCTGCGGCCCTCGGCGCCGCGGCCTGCACGAACTTCTCCACCGGCAGCGACTCGCCGGTCATCGCGGCCTGGGCGACGAAGAGATCGCGTGCGCTCAGCACGCGGCAGTCGGCGGGAATCATGTCGCCGGCCGACAGGGCCACGACATCGCCGGCCACCAGCTCGCGCACCGGAATCTCGCGCCCCGGGGCGGGCGGGGCTGGCGGGGCCGGCGGCGCGCCCGTCGTGGCCGCGGTGCCGCCACGCCGGATCACGGCGGCGGTGTTCGTGACCAGGGCGCGCAAGCCCTCGGCGGCGCGGTGCGAGCGCCCTTCCTGGACGAAACGGATGACGGTGCTCAGCGCCACCATGACGCCGATGACCACCGTGGCCTTGCTGTCGGCACTGAGGAGGGACAGCACGGCCAGCGCGGTCAGCAGCACGTTGAAGGGGTTGAGGTAGCAGCGCCACAGGCGCAACCAGCCCGGCAGTGGCGGCTCGTGCTGGATCTCGTTGGGGCCGTCCCGGGCCAGGCGCCGGGCGGCCTCGGCCGCGTCCAGCCCGTCGGCCTGCGACTGCAGGCACGCCAGCGCCTGCGCAGGCTGGCCCTGAGCAGCGGCCAGCAGTGTCTGGCCCAGCGCAGCGCCGGCCCGGGCCGCGCCGGGTGCGGCCGCGGCCGGCGCGGCCGCGAGCGTGTCCAGCAACGGCCGGCGCGCGAAGTGGCCTTGCGCCCGGCGGCGGCGAAGGAAGGTGCTGAATCCCTGGGTGAGGAGCTTCTTCATCGTCGTCGCTCCGGGCCGCCGGTCAGGCGCCGCCGCGCCCGCCGTCGAGCGGCGCACTGCGCCTGCGGCCCTGCGGCGGCAGGATCACCTTGCGCCAGGCGGGCTCACACCGGCGCGGCGGCTTCGCGCACGCGCCGGGCCGCTGCCAGGCTCCGGTCGGCGGCCCGGTTCATCGCGCTCCCTTGTGGTCCTTCTGGCCCGTGTTCTTGTGGCGGCCCAGCACCTCGACGGGTTCGGCGGGCGCGGGCGTGGCGTTGCGCGGTGTCGGGGCCGGGGGCTGACCCGGGACAGGCGCAGGTGCCGGCGGTCGGTTCTCTTGGCTCATGACGGACTCCATTCTCGAGGGGCGACCGGTCGCAGGGGTTCGACCGCATCGGCAAGACGCAGCGTAGGCAGATGACGCCCAGGCGACCGTGCGGCAGCGAACGCGGGGGGCCACGAAGACTTGGGGCTCGCGGCGCGCCGCGCGTGGGCTGTCGCACAGACCGTGCGGCCCGCGCGGCGCACGCTCAGGCCTCCTCAACGAAACGGACCACGACCATGAAGACCGATGCCCAATTGCAGCAAGACGTGATGGCGGAACTGAAATGGGAGCCGGCGGTGCATGCGGAGCAGATCGGCGTCGAGGTGAAGAACGGCGTCGTGACGCTGGCCGGCGAGGTCGGCAGCTACGCCGAGAAGTGGCACGCCGAGCGCGCAGCACAACGCGTGGGCGGCGTGCGGGCGCTGGCGGTGGAGATGCAGGTCACGCTGTCGGAATTCGGCCGCCGCTCCGACACCGACATCGCCGCCTCGGCCACCAACATCCTGGGCTGGACGGGTTCGCTGCCGGCGGGCGCCGTCAAGGTGCTGGTCGAAGGCGGATGGCTGACCCTTTCCGGCGACGTGGAATGGCAGTACCAGCGCCAGGACGCGGCTGACAGCGTGCGCTACCTGCTGGGTGTCACGGGGGTCAGCAACCAGATCGCCATCAAGCCGACGCTGTCGGCCGGCGTCGTCAAGTCGGACATCGAGGCCGCGCTGAAGCGACGCGCCGGCGCAGATGCGAAGACCATCGCGGTCGAGGTCCAGGGCTCCGACGTGACCTTGAGCGGCACCGTGCACAGCTGGGCCGAACGCGACCTGGCCACGCGCTCTGCCTGGGGCAGCGCCGGCGTGCGCAATGTCGTCGACAACATGAACCTCGTCTACTGAACCGGGAACACAGCATGAACAATCCAGACTCCGCCGTTTTCGTCTTCGACACCCATGTCATCGCCGAGGAGGCCATCCGCACGCTGGGCCAGGCGGGCTTCGACATGAAGAAGCTTTCGCTGGTGGGCAAGGGCTACCACAGCGAGGAAAAACCGATCGGCTTCTACACCGCGGGTGACCGCATCAAGGCCTGGGGCGGCACGGGCGCGTTCTGGGGTGGCATCTGGGGCCTGCTGCTGGCCCCGGCAGTGTTCATGCTGCCCGGGCTGGGCCTGGTCGGCATGGCCGGGCCCATCGTGTCCACGCTCGTCGGCGCGCTGGAAGGCGCCGTCGTCGTCGGCGGCCTGTCGGCACTCGGCGCTGCGCTGACGCAGATCGGCGTGCCCAAGGACCAGGTCATCAAGTACGAGGCAGCCTTGAAGGTCGACAAGTACCTGCTGGTGGTGCACGGCAGCGCTGCCGACCAGGAAAAGGCGCGCGGCGTGCTGGGCCAGGCCCGGACAACGGTCACCGGCTGACCCCGGGCCTGCTGCCGCGCCGGGCCGCGGTCGGCCGGCGCGGCGCGTCGGCTGTCCCATCATCCGGCGCACCACGCGCCCAGGCACAGGACAAGGACATGGAC
>CAIWPS010000069.1 GCA_903914615.1 uncultured beta proteobacterium
CCGACTTCCGCGGCGCCGCCGCCCAGGCCGCGCCGCCGCCGCCCGGCGTGCGCTGGAAGGTCGACCACGAGGGCCGCTTCGACGCCGCGCCGCAGGCCGTGCAGCTGCAGCTGGAAGGCAGCGCCGACGATCAACGCCTGGACCTGAAGCAGGCGCGCCTGCAGGCCGGTGCGGCGCGCGCCGAGCTCACGGCCAGCGTGGCCCGTGCCGCGCGCGGCGAGTGGCGGCTGGAAAGCGCCGGCCAGGTGATCGACTTCAACCCCCAGCCCTGGTGGCCAGGCACGCCGGCCGGGTCGACGGCCGCAGGCCGCGCCGGCGACGCCTGGCGCCAGGGCCCGCACCGGCTGTCGGGCCACTGGCAGTTCGAGGTCCGCCTGCCGGCCGACGCCGACCGCGCGCCGCCGCTGGCGGTGGCGCAGCGCCTGGTCGGCAACGGCAGCCTGGCCATCCACGACTCGCTGCTCGCCGGCGTGCCGCTGGCGGCCGAGATCACGCTCGGCTACACCGCGGCCGCCGCGCCCACGGCGGCGTCGCTGCGCGCCGACCTGCGGCTGGGCGCCAACCAGTTCGTCGTCGAGGGCCGCGGCGATCCCGCCGGCAGCGGCGAGTCCGACCGCTGGCGCGCCGAGTTCAAGGGCGATGCACTGGCCACGCTGGCGCCGCTGCTACGCCTGGACGCCGACCTCGCCGCGTGGGCGCCGCAACAGGGCAGCGCCAGCGCCGTGCTGGCCAGCGACGGCCGCTGGCCGAAGCTGCATGTCGAAGGCAGTGCCCGCGTCAGCCAGCTGCAGGCCGGGCGGCTGAGCCTGGCCCGCGGCACGGTGGCCGGGCGCATGGACAGCCGCGGCGAGGCCCCGCTGGCGCTGCAGCTCGACCTCGCCGGCCTGCAGCTGGGCAAGCAGCGCGCCGACAACCTGCGCGCCGAACTGCGCGGTACGCTGGCCGACCACCACATCGACATCTCCGGCGCACTGCCGCTGGTGCCGCCGGCGGTGGCCGAGCAGGTGCTGGGCATCCAGGCGCAGTCGGGCACGCGCGGCCAGATGCAGGCCCAGGGCAGCTGGGTGGCCGACCCCGCGGGCGGCGGCCGCTGGCGCGCGACCATTGAGCACCTGGTGGTGGGCAGCTGGGACGGCAGCGCCGTCACCGGGCCGCCTGCGTCGGGCTGGGCCGAGGCGCAGGACCTGCGCGCCGAACTGCGCTGGGGCGGCGACGGCCAGCTGCTGGCGGTGCAGGCCGACGCCGGCAGCCTGCGCCTGGCCGACACCGTGACGCTGCGCTGGGACGAGGTGAAGATCGACCTCCAGAGGGGGCAGCCGCAGATCCAGCTGCGCGCCGACATCGACCCCTTCCTGCTCGCGCCGCTGCTGGCGCGGGCGCAGCCCGGCATGGGCTGGCAGGGCGACCTGCGCCTGGGCGCGCACGTCGACATACGCGCCGGCGCGCAGGTCGACGCCGACCTCGTCTTCGAGCGCCGCGACGGCGACCTGGAGGTGGCCAGCGGCGAGGGCGTGCAGCTTCTAGGCCTGAGCCAGTTCAGGCTGGCGCTGGCAGCGCACGACGGTGTGTGGAACTTCACCCAGGCCTTCCACGGCCGCAGCCTGGGCGACATCACCGGCGCCGTGCGCGTGCAGAGCACGCCCCAGCAGCGCTGGCCGCGGCCCGACGACGCCGTCAGCGGCACGCTGCAGGCGCGCGTGGCCGACATCGGCATCTGGAGCGCCTGGGTGCCGCCGGGCTGGCGCCTGACGGGCGAAGTGCGCACCACGGCGCAGCTCTCGGGCCGCTTCGCCGAGCCGCAGTACACCGGCGAGCTGAGCGGCAGCGGCCTGGGCGTGCGCAACCTGCTGCAGGGCGTGAACGTCAACGACGGCGACATCTCGGTGAAGCTGGCCGGCGCGACGGCGCAGATCGAGCGCTTCACGCTCAAGGGCGGCGAGGGCACGGTCAGCGTCACCGGCGGTGCCACGCTGGGGCTCAAGCCACAGGCCCGGCTGGTCCTGAAGGCCGACCACTTCAAGGTGCTGGGCCGGGTCGACCGCCAGCTCGTGGCCAGCGGCGACGCCACGCTGGTCTTCGACGCCGACCAGGGCCAGCTCGACGGCAGGCTGCGCGTCGACGAGGCCCTGTTCGACGCCAGCCGCAGCAACGCGCCGACGCTGGACGACGACGTCACCGTGCGCCGCCCCGGCAGCACCGATGCCGCCACGGCCGACGCCGCCCCGCCGCGGCCCAAGCGCAATTTCGCGCTCAACCTGGAGATCGACCTCGCCGACAAGGTGCGCGTCATCGGCAAGGGCGTGGACACGGCGCTGAAGGGCCAGCTGCGCCTGACCACGCCCGGCGGCCTGCTCGCCGTCAACGGCAGCATCAACACCGACGGCGGCACCTACAAGGCCTACGGCCAGAACCTGGAGATCGAGCGCGGCGTCATCGCCTTCAGCGGCCCCTACGACAACCCGCGGCTGGACATCCTGGCGCTGCGGCCGAACATCGACACCCGCGTCGGCGTGTCCATCACCGGCAACCTGCTGACGCTGCGCGTGCGCCTGTTCAGCGAGCCCGACATGAGCGACACCGACAAGCTGTCGTGGCTGGCCCTGGGCCGCGCCCCCGACGGCCTGGGCCGCAACGACACCGCGCTGCTGCAGCGGGCCGCGGTGGCGCTGCTGGCCGGCGAGGGCGAGGCGCCCACCGACGCGCTGATGAAGAGCCTGGGCATCGACGACATCTCGCTGCGCCAGGGCGACACCGACGTGCGCGAGACCGTGATCTCGGTCGGCAAGCAGCTCAGCCGGCGCTGGTACATCGGCTACGAGCGCGGTGTCAACGCCACCACCGGCACCTGGCAGCTCACCTACCGCATCGCGCAGCGTTTCACACTGCGGCTGCAGAGCGGGCTGGACAACGCCGCCGACGTGATCTGGACCTGGCGGCTGCAGGAAACGCCGGCCGACGCGGCGCAGCGCAAGAAGACGATGCCGGCGCCGCCGCCCTGAACCGCGGCGCTCGCGCCGGGCCGCGCCCGGCAACGCGGCGGCCGCGGGCCCCGATCAGCTGGTGGTGTAGCGCGCCACCCTTTCGCCGAGCGCGAGCAGTTCGCGCTTCACCTCGGGCGGGAAGCCGCGGCGGTTGCCGCGCCTGTCCTCCAGCAGTTCACGCAGCACCTTGGCCGTGAGCACGCGGTCGTCCCAGCACAGGGCCAGGCGGTTGGCGATGCGCGGGTAGCGGTGCGCCAGCGACACCGGTTTCAGGCTGTAGGGCAGGCGGTCCAGCCAGGCCGTGCCGAGCGTCGAGAGCTTGGCATCGCGCGGGTTGGGCGGTGCCCTCAGCAGCCGTTCGCTGCTTTCGCGCTGTGGCCGCTGTCCGCCCTTGGTAGCGCGGCTGCGCTCCGCGTCGGCGCCCTGGGCCGCAAAATGGCTGTCCGAAAAACCTTGGGTGAATCGCATGGCGCCGCCGTGGTGTCGAGCTTGCGGTTGCTTCGGCCTTGGGCGGCGGAACTTGAGGGCCCCGGGTGCCGCCCCATGCCATGGCGCGAGAGATTCCCGGCGATCCGCGGGCTCTTAGCCCGAAGCGGGCTTGGCAGCCGGTCCAAGGCGGGGCTGCGACGGGGAGGTGTCGGCTCAGGCGTATACGTTCAGCAGCGAGCCTGGCGAACCTGCCGCCACGGGCAGCGGCTGCGGCAGCGAGGCGATCAGCTGCGCCGCACCC
>CAIWPS010000070.1 GCA_903914615.1 uncultured beta proteobacterium
AGTTCCTGTCGCAGATGTCGCACGAGCTGCGCACGCCGATGAACGCCATCCTCGGCTTCGGCCAGCTGCTGGACACCGACCGGCGCCGGCCGCTGGCCCCGCAGCACCGCGCCTGGGTGGGCGAGATCCTGCGCGGTGCCGCGCACCTGCTGGAGCTGATCAACGAGGTGCTGGACCTGGGGCGCATCGAGTCGGGCCAGGTGAGCCTGGAAACCGAGCCGGTGGCGGTGTGTGCGCTGGTCGAGGAGTGTCTGGGCCTGGTCCAGGCGCTGGCCCGCGAGCGCGGCGTGCACCTGCAGCCGCCACTGGCCACGCTGGCGCCGCTGTGGGTGCAGGCCGACCGCACGCGGCTCAAGCAGGTGCTGCTCAACCTGCTGGGCAACGCCATCAAGTACAACCGACCCGAAGGCCGCGTGACGGTGGCCTGGCAGGCCGAAGGCGAGGCCGTGCGGGTGACCGTGCAGGACAGCGGCCGCGGCCTCAGCGGCGAGGACCGGCAGCGCCTGTTCACGCCCTTCGAACGGCTGCACGCCACGCATTCGGGCATCGAGGGCACGGGCATCGGCCTGGCGCTGAGCCGCCACCTCGTGCAGGCCATGGGCGGCAGCATCGGCGCCGACAGCGAGCCCGGCGTCGGCAGCAGCTTCTGGCTGCGCCTGCCGGCGGCCGGCGGCGCGGCGGTGCCGCCGCACGCGCCGCTGGGGGCCGCGCCGAGCCCGGGTCGTGCGGACGCGCCCATGCCGACGCAAACGGTGCTGTACGTGGAGGACAACCCGGTCAACACGGTGCTGATGGAGGCCATCCTCGAACGCCTGCCCGGCGTGCGGCTGGTCTGCGCGGCGATGCCCGACGAGGGCCTGCGCCTGGCCCGCGAACTGCTGCCGGCGCTGGTGCTGCTGGACATCCAGCTGCCGGAGATGGACGGCTTCGAGGTGCTGGCCCGGCTGCGCGCCGACGCGGCGACGTGCCATCTGCCGGTGGTGGCGGTAAGCGCCAACGCGCTGGCCTCGGACATCGAGGCCGCGCGCGCCGCGGGCTTTGCCGGCTACGTCACCAAGCCGGTCGACGTCGGCCAACTGCTGCACACCGTGCAGGGCATGCTGGCCGGACCCGCCGCAGCGCCCGCCGCCTGAGCGGCGCGGCCGCGCCGGGCCCGCGCGCCATCAGGGCGCCAGCGTGAGGTCGTCGAAGTAGAAGGTCGCCGCGCTGGCGCCCTGCACGCTGCCGAAGCCGAAGAAGACCGAGACCCGGTTGTAGGTGTTCGCCAGGTTGAAGGCCTGGCCGGGCAGGCCGCCGACCAGCGGCGCGGAGAGGCTGAAGGTCAGGGTCTGCCAGCTGTTGGCCTGGGTCGCATTGACCTCGGTCTCGTAGTTGATGGCGCCGTTGGCAGCGTTCTCGATCTTCAGGTGCACCAGCGTCGGCGCCGCGGGCACGTACACGCGCAGCGTCAGCCGGTTGGTCGTGGCCGTGAAGGGGATGGTCGGGATGGTCGGGCTCGTCGCCGGCGCCAGGGTGCCGAAGGTGGCGCCGTCGTACTGCGAGCCCGGCGTGCGGGTGACGGCACCGACATGGTTGCTGCCGCCGGCCGGGTCGACCGCGACGGTGCCGGTGTCGCCGTTGAACGCGGCCACGGTGTAGGTCTGGCTGGGGACGTCGAAGCTGACCAAATCGCTCGGCGCTGCGGCCGCCGCCACAGTGAAGGTGACCGTCACTTCGGGCGCCGCGTTGTAGGTCGCATTGCCGGCCTGGTCGGCGGCCAGCGTGCAGGTGCCCGCGGCGACCAGGGTCAGCGCGCTGCCGCTGACGGTGCAGACGGAAGTTGTCTTCGAACTGAGCGTGACGAGCAGGCCCGAGGTGGCGGTGGCCACCAGCGCCGGCGGCGCGGCGCCCAGGGTCTGGTTGCCGGGCGAGGTGAAGGTGATGGTCTGCCCCGGGCCGCCCGAGCCGCTGGCCAGGGTGAGGTCGTCGAAGTAGTAGGTGGCCGGGCTGGCACCCTGCACGCCGCCGAAGCCGAAGAAGACTGAGACCCGGTTGTAGGTGTTGGCCAGGTTGAAGGCCTGGCCCGGCAGGCCGCCGACCAGCGGCGCGTTGAGCGAGAAGGTCAGGGTCTGCCAGCTGTTGGCCACGGTCGCGTTGACCTCGGTCTCGTAGTTGATGGCGCCGTTGGCGGCGTTCTCGATCTTCAGGTGCACCAGCGTCGGCGCCGTGGGCACCCAGACGCGCAGCGTCAGCGTGTTGGTGGTGGCGGTGAAGGGGATGGTGGCGATGGTCGGGCTGGTGGCCGGGGCCAGGGTGCCGAAGGTGGCGCCGTCATACTGCGACGCCGGGCTGCGCGTGACCGTGCCGACATGGTTGCAGCCGCCCGCCGGGTCGACGGCGACGCTGCCGCTGTCACCGTTGAAGGCGGCCACGGTGTAGGTCTTGGTCGGGTCGTCGAAGCTGACGAGGTCGTTCGCGGCGCCTGGGTTGGCGACGCAGGCGGACACCGTGAACGTCACCAGCGCCTGTGCGGCCGCGGCGTAGGTCGCGTTGCCGGCCTGGTCGGCGGAGAGCGTGCAGGTGCCCGCGGCAACGAGCGTCAAGGTCGTGCCGCTGACGGTACAGATGGCGGTGGTGCGCGACGCGATGGCCACGGCCAGCCCCGACGAGGCGGTGGCGGCCAGGGCCGGCGCCGCCGTGCCCAGGGCCTGGTTGCCGGGCGAGGGGAAGGTGATCGTCTGCGCCTGCAGGACGCTGAAGCTGACGGTGACGGTCGGCGCGGCGGCGTAGCTGCCGTTGCCCGCCTGGCTGGCACTCAGGCTGCAGGTGCCTGCGCTCACCAGGGCGAGCGTGGTGCCGCTGACGGTGCACACGGCAGGCGTCGTGGAGGCGATGGTCACGGCCAGGCCTGACGTGGCGACGGCGGACAGGGCCGGCGGCGCGGTGCCGGTGGTCTGGGTGCCGGGTGCGGCGAAGGTGATGGTCTGCGGCGTCGGCGCCGGCGTGCTGGAGCCGCCGCCGCCGCAGGCGGTCAGCGTCAGCGCGGCCAGCAGCAGGCCCGCGCCGGCGAGCAGGGAGCCATGAGGTTTCGAGAGTGTCATGAAGGACTTTCGTTGAAGGGCCAGGCCGGGCGCGACAGGGCGCAGGGAAGCCGGGCCGCGGCCTGACGAGGCGCGGGCGACATGGGGGCGGTTGAAGACGGCGGCCGGCCCGCAGGGCCGTGCGCGTGGCACCAGACGAAGGCTGCCGTGGAGGCGGTTGCCAGGTCACCAGGGGCGCCCGTCTGGTGGCGCCGGCTTTC
>CAIWPS010000071.1 GCA_903914615.1 uncultured beta proteobacterium
CGTCGCGCAGCTGGGCGGCGATGCGGGCCGCGGGGCCGGCGCTGGCGCTGATCCAGCGGTCCAGCGCCGCAGGCGTGTCGGTGCCCAGCCAGGCGGCGGCGCTGCACCCCAGCGCCGCGTGGGCGATGGCGTCGCGGTCCCTGGCCTCGACGGCGCCCGGGCGCAGGGCCAGTGCGGCGCGGGCCGCGACCACGGCCGCCGGCGCGGGCTCTTCGCCCAGCCAGCGCGGCGCTTCCAGCAGCACGCGGCAGGCGGTCTCGCGCACGATCTCGCTGGCCACCGCGGCGCGGGCCTGGGCCAGCGCGCCGGCGGCGGCGGTCTCGCCGGCCGCGGCGGCGCAGGCCAGCGAAGCCGCCACCGCCTGCGACTGCACGCAGACCGAGAACAGCCGCGGCACCATGGCCTCGATGACCTCGCGCGTGCGGCCCTGCAGCAGGTGCGCGGCGACGTCGGGCCGCGTCGACGCGATGCCTGCCGTGACCACGCGCCCGCCCTGCAGGCGCAGGTCCAGGCGCAGCTCGCCCTCAAGCCCCACGGTCGGCTCGCGGCGCGGTTCCGAAGAGGAAACTGCGCTTGCTCAGGTTGGCGGCCGGGGTCGCCGCAGCGGCGGCCGCGGGCGCAGCGGCTTCGACGGCCGGCACCGGGCTGCCGGGCCGGTTGCCGGCGTCGAACAGCGCCGCCAGCGACGCTTCGGCGGTGGCTGCGGCAGCGGCGTGGTCGGCGAAGTCGAACATCGGCGAGAACAGCGAGCAGGCCTGGAAGTCGCCCAGGGCAGCGTCGCGGCCGCCGATGAATTCGAAGACGCCGGCAGGAAAGCGGTAGTGGCGCGATGCGCGTTCGGCTATCGGCTGCCAGCGCGCGGGCACGCGCGGCAGCAGCATCAGGTTCATGAACCAGGGCGTCACCATCACGCCCAGCCAGTGGTCCTGCCAGGGCGCGAAGCCCAGGGCCTGCACCCGCAGCGCCGGGTTGAGCATGGGCACGCCCTGCATCTGGTCCTTCCAGACGCGGCCGTAGGCCCTCTCCAGCGCGGCGGCCGGGTGCGGCAGATCGGGGGCGGTGGCCTCAGTCATCGAGCGGCAGGAAGCTGCGCTGCTCGGCGGCGCAGTTCGGGCAGGTCCAGTGCGGCGGCAGTTCGCTGAACGGCGTGCCGGGCGGGATCTGCCACACCTCGTCGCCCAGCGCCGGGTCGTAGACGGTCCAGCAGATGCCGCATTCCAGCCGCGTCGCCGGGCCGAGTCCGATCTGCCTTGCCGGCGTGCTGCGGGTGCGCTCGTCCATGGCTCAGGCGCTGGGCGTGCTCTCGCCCATCCACTGCACCAGCTCGGCCAGGCGGCCGAAGGTCTCGCGCAGGTCCTCGTCGGCGGCCAGTGCCACCTCGGGCACGGGCACGACCTCGATGGTGTTGAGGATGAGCGTGTTCATGTTGTTGAAGTACTGCACGCGCCAGACGTTGCGCGCCGCGGTGCTGGCGATGCGGCAGTTGCCGAAGCCGCGCGACAGCACGACCACGGTGCCGCCTTCGAGCAGGCGGTCCAGGTGCGCCGCGTCCTCGGGCGACAGCGGCAGCAGCGTCAGGTTGATGACGTGCGAAGGCGTCTGCGGCCCGCTGCGGTCCATCGCCTCCTGCAGTTCGGTCAGCAGCGCCGGCACGTTCATGGCCCCGGGCGGCAGCGGCAGCGCGCGCAGGCGCGGGCTGGCACCCTCGCGCGCCAGCGCCGTCACCAGCGGCGGTATCGGCGCGGCCAGCAGCAGGTCGTGGCGCAGCCGGCCGTCGGCGCTTGCATGCTGCTCGCGCCAGACGCCCGAGAACACCGTCTCCTGGATGTGGATGGCCTCGCCGGCCTGCAGGATGGCCGAGACCTCGCCTTCGCCGAGCGACTCGTTGACGACGCGCAGGATGTCGGGCGCCAGGCCCGCGAGGTCCAGCGCCGGCGGCTCGCCGCCCTGCGCCAGCCAGCGCTCGAAGTGGCCGAGGAAGCCCTGCAGCACCTGGCGCGCGCCGGCCACGTCGTGGCCGGGCCCGGGCTCGGGCAGCGCGGGCATCGCGAAGGTGCTCATCTCGCGCGGCATCGGCATGTACTCGACGCCGTCGTCGGGCTCGGGCATCAGGTTCCGGATGGGGATGGTCACGGGTCGCATGGCGGTGCTCCAGGGGTTCAGTGGCAGGCCTGCGGGTCGTCGGCGCTGCCGGCGGCCTTCACCGCGATGCCCACGGTGGGTGGCCGCGTCGGCGTCGCGGCCATCAGCCGCGCCAGCTCGCCGACATAGACGTCCCAGTCGCGGATGCCGTCCACAGCGCCCAGGTACTTGCCGTCCTGCAGCATCACGAAGGCCGGCCAGCGTGCGAAGCCGTAGCGCGGCGCCAGCGCGCGCGAGGCCGCCGGCGGCAGCAGCCCGACGCGGAAGCGGCGCCCGGCGGTGGCATGCAGCTCGGGCACGACGACGGCCAGGTCCAGCGTTTCCTTGTAGCGCTCGGGGTCCTCGGCGAAGACCACCATCGCCACCCCGGGGTGGGCCGCCCAGGCGTCGAAGGCCTCGGCGTCGACCAGCACGCTGGCGCCGGTCTCGGCCACCAGCCGGCGCAGCAGCGGGTGCAGGGCCTGCAGCGCTTGCGCCGCGGCGTTGAAGTCGGGTTCGCTCATGCGACGGCTTTCGTGGCCGGTGCCGGCTGCAGGTGCGCCGGCAGCGTGGGTTCGCGGCCGACGAGGTCGGCGAAGAAGGCGTCGATGCCGCCTTCGCCCGCCAGCACCGCCGCCAGCGCCTGGCGCGCCGCGCGCGCCTGCGCCGCTTCCTGCGCGCTCAGGGTCTGGCGGGCGCTGCCGTTGAAGGCCAGCACCCAGGTGCCCGCGGGCTGCTCGCCCACCAGCCGCATGTCCAGCCGTTCGCGTTCGCCGCCGGCCTCGCACCAGGCGAAGAGGCCTTCGGGCTGCACCACCTGCAGGGGCATGCCGATGCACATCAGGCGTGCTCCTGCGGCAAGGGCTGGCCGTGGACCTGGTTGAGGAAGCGGGCGTCGCCGATGCGGCAGGCGCTGTCGGCGGCCGGGCGTTCGCCTTCGTAGGCGGCCAGGGCCAGCGCGCCGGGGCTCAGCGCCTCGGCAGGCGGGCCGGTGCGCGGCAGGGCCTCGACGCCCCAGTCGGCCAGTTCCTTGACGGCCAGCACCACGGCCTCGTCGATGCGACCGCGCACCAGGTCGCCCAGGCTGCCGCCGAGGTCGTCGAGCACCTGCGGCTGCACGCCGATGAGGGTGATGCGTTCCGGAAAGCGGCCACGCAGGCGGGCCAGCGACAGCAGTTCCTGGAAGGTGGCCTGGTGCAGGCTCATCATGGTGTCGGCCCACACCGGCACGTCGCCGTCGCGGAAGACGCGCAGCGTGCCCGGTGCCAGCTTGTAGTCGATGGCGTCGAGCACGATGACGTGGCTGGCGCTGCAGACATGCTCCAGCAGGTACAGGCCCTGGGTGCCGCCGTCGACCACCGCCACCCCGGGCGGCAGCTGCCAGCGCTGGTGCAGCGCCTCGACGGCGCGCACGCCGAAGCCTTCGTCGGCCCACAGCACGTTGCCGATGCCCAGCACCAGCACGGCCGGTCGAGGGGCCGGAACCGCAGGCTCCCCGGGGGTCGCGGCCATGGTCAGTCCTTCGGGACGCGCCAGCCGTTGATCATGGTGCTGATCACGGTCTCGCCCGAGCAGATGTCTTCGCGGACCACCATGTACAGGTGGACGATGGTGAAGACGATGAGGTAGTACATGCACAGGTGGTGCAGCGTGTGCACGTTCTGGCTGTAACCCAGCAGCGGCAGCACCCACGACGAGAAGGCGATGTAGATCCAGCTGCGCTCGCCCATGCCCTCGCCGTACAGCGCCAGCCCGGTGAAGATCATGAAGAAGGTACCCAGCGCAAACATGAAGCCCATCGCCGACATCGCCAGCGGGTTGTGCCCCATCGACGGCCGCACTTCCTTCTGGATGAAGAGGTAGTGCCGCACCTGGGCGAAGAAGCCCTGCCAGTACTCTTTCCTGAGCATCAGCACCGGCACCAGGAAGATCTCGCGCGAGTAACGGTTGCCGAAGAAGGCCCAGACGAGGCGCCAGGCGAAGATGACCGCGAAGGTCAGCCCGGCCGCGAAATGGGCGTAGCGGATGTAGCCGAACTCGAAATGCTCGCTGGCCTCGCCGCCCATCGCCGGCAGCGGGCTGCCGATGAGGTAGCCGGTGACGACCAGCACCACCATGCACAAGGCCATCACCCAGTGCCAGATGCGCACCGGCAATTGCCAGACGTAGGTCGGGACGATCCTGTAGCTGTGCGTGCTCATCTTGTGGACTCCTGGCGGCGTTCAGCGAACCGTCACGCGGGTGATCTCTTCGCCCTCGGGCGACATCACGTGCGTCGCGCAGGCCAGGCAGGGGTCGAAGCTGTGCAGCGTGCGCAGGATCTCCAGCGGCTCGTCGGGCTTGGCCATCGGCGTGTTCATCAGCGCCGCCTCGTAGGCGCCGATCTGGTTCTTGCCGTCGCGCGGACCGGCATTCCAGGTCGTCGGCACCACGCACTGGTAGTTGTCGATCTTGGTGTCCTTGATCTTGATCCAGTGGCCCAGCGCGCCGCGCGGCGCCTCGCAGTAGCCCGCGCCCTGCGCCAGGGCCGGCCAGGTGGTGGGCTCCCAGCTGTCGACGTTGGCGGTGGCGAAGTTGCCGGCCTTCAGGTTGGCCATCAGCTTGTCGAAGAAGTAGCGCATCTTGTGTGCCGCCCACGAGGCTTCCAGCCCGCGCGCCGCCGTGCGGCCGAGCGTGGAGAACAGCGCGGTGATGGGCACGTCGAGCTTCTTCAGCACCATGTCCACCGGGTCCTTGAACTCGGGCCGGCCGCTGGCGTAGCCGATGACGTAGCGCGCCAGCGGGCCCACTTCCATCGCGTTGCCGCGCCAGCGCGGCGACTTCACCCATGAGTACTTGGCGCTCTCGTCGATGTTGTCGATGGCCGTCTTGCTGCCCTTGGTGCCCGCGCCGAGGACGAAGTTGGGCTCGGTGACGCCGTCGTAGGGGTGCAGGCCCTTGGTCTCGTCGGCGTACTTGTACCAGCTGTGGCCGACGAATTCCTGGATCTGCGCCGGGTCCTTCAGGTCCACCGGCTGGATTTCCTTCAGGTTGCCGCCGATGATGGCGCCGCGCGGCATCAGCAGGCTCTTGTTGCTGTCGTCGTTGGCGATGTCGGGAAACTCGCCGTAGGCCAGCAGGTTCATGCTCGACAGGCCGCCGCCGATCGCGCCCCAGTCCTTGTAGAACGAGGCGATGGCCAGCAGGTCGGGGATGTAGACGTTGTCGATGAAGTCGATGGTCTGGTCGATGATCGACGAGACCATGTTCAGCCGTTCCATGTTGATCGCCCCGACGGCACCGACGCCTTCGAGGTTGATCGAGCAGGGCACGCCGCCGACGAGCCAGTTCGGGTGCGGGTTCTTGCCGCCGAAGATGGTCTGGATCTTGACGATGTCCTTCTGGAAGTCGAGCGCTTCGAGGTAATGCGCCACCGCCATCAGGTTGGCCTCGGCCGGCAGCTTGTAGGCCGGGTGGCCCCAGTAGCCGTTGCGGAAGGGGCCGAGCTGGCCCGATTCGACGAACTTCTTCAGCCGGCTCTGCAGGTCGCGGAAATAGCCCGGCGAGGACTTCGGCCAGTTGCTGATGGACTGCGCCAGCTCCGAGGTCTTCTTCGGGTCGGCCGAGAGCGCGCTGACGACGTCGACCCAGTCCAGCGCATGCAGGTGGTAGAAGTGCACCAGATGGTCGTGCGCATAGAGCGTCGAGTGCATCAGGTTGCGGATGATGTTGGCGTTGTCGGGGATCTTGATCTTCAGCGCGTCTTCCACCGCGCGCACCGAGACGAGGGCGTGGGTGCCGGTGCAGACGCCGCAGATACGCTCGACGAAGGCCCAGGCGTCGCGCGGGTCGCGGCCCTTGAGGATGACCTCCAGGCCGCGCCACATCGTGCCGGTGGACACGGCGTTGCGGATGACGTTCTTGTCGTCGAGGTTGACCTCGACGCGCAGGTGGCCCTCGATGCGCGTGACCGGGTCGACGACGATGCGCCGGCCGCTGTTGTCGAGCTTGAAGCCTTGGGTTTCGATCACGGACATCTCAGTGCTCCACGGTTTTGTTGTTTTCGGCCTGCGTCTTGTTGCGGTCGGCAGCGCGCTGGATCGCCGTGGCCGCGGCATGAGCCACCACGGCCGCGCCGGTGACGCCCGCGGCGATGAGGCCGATGGTGTCGGCGTTGGCCTCGACGCCGAACTGCGTGATGTTCGTCAGCCGGTCGTAGAAGCTGCCCTTGTCCCAGAAGCCGTCCTCGCTGCAGCCGATGCAGCCGTGACCGGACTGGATGGGGAAGGACGTGCCCTCGTTCCAGCGCGTCGTGCTGCAGGCGTTGTAGGTGGTGGGGCCCTTGCAGCCCATCTTGTAAAGGCAGTAGCCCGCCTTGGCGCCCTCGTCGTCCCACTTCTCGACGAACTGGCCGGCGTCGAAGTGCGGCCGGCGGTAGCACTTGTCGTGGATGCGCTGGCTGTAGAACATCTTCGGCCGCCCCTGGCGGTCGAGCTCGGGGATCTTGCCGAAGGTGGCGATGTAGGTGACCACGGCGGTCATCACCTCGGCGATCGGCGGGCAGCCCGGCACCTTGATGATGGGCTTGTCGGTGATGACCTTGTTGATCGGTACCGCGGTGGTGGGGTTGGGCTTGGCGGCCTGCACGCAGCCCCAGCTGGCGCAGGAGCCCCAGGCGATGACGGCCGAAGCGTCCTTGGCCACGTGCTTGAGCTTCTCGGCGAAGGGCCGGCCGCCGGGCATGCAGAACATGCCGCCTTCACCCAGCGGCGGGTTGCCCTCGACGGCGAGGATGTAGTTGCCCTTGTAGTCCTTCATCACCTGCTCGAGCGCGGCCTCGGCCTGGTGGCCGGCAGCGGCCATGATGGTGTCGTCGTAGTCGAGCGAGATCATCGACAGGATGACGTCCTTGGCCAGCGGGTGCGCCGAGCGGATGAAGCTCTCGGTGCAGCAGGTGCACTCCAGCCCGTGCAGCCACAGCACCGGGGTGCGCGGCTTGGTCTCCAGCGCGTAGGCGATGCGCGGCGCGAAGGCCGGGGCCAGGCCCAGCGAGGCGGCGGTCAGGCTGCAGAACTTCAGGTAGCTGCGGCGCGTGATGCCCTGGCGGCGCATCACTTCGTAGAAGGTCTCTGTCATCGGGCGTCCCCTCGTGTGTTGGGCGGTTGCGAGCCAGCGGGTCGAACGGGCGGGCCACGCGTCTTGATCCTGAACGAGCGGCAGTGTCCCGCGCCCACGTTGCCGCGTGCTGATCCAAATCAAGGGACGGGTGCATGGCCTGCTGCCATGCTCCGAGGGTCGTCTGCTCTGCGGCCCGCCGGGCCCTTGAAATCGTGGTGGAACTCAAGCGCTCGGTGCTGGTGCCGTATTCGGCGGCGGACATGTTCGACCTCATCGAGCGGGCCGAGAACTACCCCAAGTTCCTGCCCTGGTGCACTTCCGCGACCATCTTCGAGCGCACCGACGAATGGGTCGAGGCGCGCATCGAGTTCAGCTACCTGAAGTTCCGCTTCGGCTTCAAGACGCGCAACCCCAAGCAGCGCCCGGACTGGCTGCAGGTGCGCCTGGTCGAAGGCCCGTTCAAGCATTTCCAGGGCGAGTGGAAGCTCACCCCGCTGGGCGCCAACGGCTGCCGCATCGAGTTTTCGCTGGCCTACGAGATCTCGGACCGCATCTTCGACCGCATGGCCGGGCCGGCGGTGCAGATCGTGACGCGCTCGATGGTCGATGCCTTCGTCCACCGCGCCGAGGCGACCCTGCCGCTCGTGACCGCGGCGCAGGAGCCGGCACCGTCGCCGTTGCCCGCGGCCCCGCCAGCCCTCGAGCCTGCCCCCCAGCCTGCCCCGCAGCCTGCCCCCGTGCCGGCAGCCGTCGCGGCGCCGACCACACTGCCAGCGACCCCGATGCCGGCCTCCGCGCCGACCCCGACACCGACCGACCTCCAGGAAGCGACCACCATGACCACCGCCGACACCGACCTGCTGGAAGCCGTACGCACCTGCCGCCTGGCCGAGAACCTCAGCCCCGCCCAGGCGCAGGTGCTGGCGTCCATCTGCACCCTCAGGCGCTGCGCCGCCCACGAGGTGCTGGCCCGCGAGGGCACGGCCGACAACCAGCTCGTCGTCATCGTCGAAGGGGCGCTGGCCGTGGTGAAGAACGCCGGCCAGCCCGACGAGGCGCCGCTGGTGACGCTGAACACCGGCGACCTCGCCCACGAGCTCGGCTTCCTCGACGGCGCGCCGCGCTATGCCTCGCTGGTGGCGGCCACCGACGCCCGCGTGCTGGTGCTGGACCGTGCCGGGCTGGAAGGCCTGATCGACAGCCACCCGCATGTCGTCTACCAGGTGATGTGCGCCATCGTGCGCACGGTGCACCGCATCCAGACGCGGCTGTCGGTGCAGGCCAGCGAGCTCACCAACTACATCGTCAAGCAGCACGGACGGTACTGACGCCGGCGGAGTGCCGCCGACCCCATGAACCCGATCGCGATCACGCTGCTGCTGCTGTCGGCGCTGGCCGGCTTCGCGGCGCTGTGCTGGCGCAAGCTGCGCATCGTGGCCGCGCTGCAGCCCGAGCCGCGCTTCGACGACCCCGGCGCGCGGCTGCGCAGCGTGCTCGTCAACGGCCTGCTGCAACGACGCATGGTGCAGCGCGAATGGCGGCCGGGGCTGATGCACGCCGTCATCTTCATCGGCTTCCTCTCGCTGCTGCTGCGCAAGCTGCAGTTGCTGGCCATCGGCTACGACGAGGCGGCCGCCTTCCCGGCCTTCTTCGCCGGCCCCTTCGCGGCCTTCAAGGACGGCATCGAGCTGGCCGTGCTGGCGGCCGTGGGCTACGGCTTCTTCCGCCGCTTCGTGCTGCGGCCGCCGCGGCTGGAACCCAACCGCGAGGCGGTGCTGGTGCTGTCGCTGATCGCCGCCATCATGGTCACCGACCTGGCCTTCGACGGCTTCCGCTTCGCGCTGCTGGCGCCGCAGCTGCCGGCGCTGGCGCACGAGCGTGACTGGGCCTTCGCCGGCAGCACCGTGGCCTCATGGTGGTCGGCGCTGGCCGCGCCGACACTGCACCTCGGCTACGTCGCCAGCTACTGGCTGCAGATGGTGGTGGTGCTGTGCTTCCTGGTGCTGCTGCCGCTGGGCGAGCACTTCCACATCGTCACCGCGCTGCCGGCGCTGTACTTCCGCCGCGGCGGGCCGGCGAATGCGGTGCCCGGGGTCGACCTCGAGAAGCTGATGGCGGCCACCGACGAGGCCGACATGCAGGCCGGTGTGCGCACGGCGCGCGACCTGACCTGGAAGGAAGGCCTGGACGTCTTCACCTGCACCGAATGCGGCCGCTGCAAGGACGCCTGCCCGACCCACCTCACCGGCAAGCCGCTGTCGATGAAGGGTGTCAACGACCGCCTGAAGCACCACCTGATGGACGAGCGGTCGCGCATCGTCGCCGGCGACCCGCAGGGCGAGCTGCCGGCGCTGCTGGGCCCGGTCATCGGGCACGACACCCTGTGGGCCTGCACCACCTGCGGCTACTGCGAGGCGGCCTGCCCGATCGAGCTCGAGCACCTGCCGCGCTTCTTCCGCATGCGCCAGCAGCAGGTGATGATCGCCGGCGAGTTTCCGCACGAGCTGAAGAAGGTGTTCGAGGCCTGGGAAGTGCAGGGCAATGCCTGGGGCCTGCCGGCCGAACAGCGCGGCGACTGGGCGCGCGGCCTGGACGTGCCCGTGGTGACGACGGCCGCCGATGCCGCGGGCCTGGACTGCCTGTTCTACGTCGGCTCGGCGATGTCCTACGACCCGCGCGGGCAGAAGATAGCGCGCGCCTTCGTCGCCATCCTGCAGCGTGCCGGCGTGCGCTTCGGCATCCTGGGCGCGCGCGAGGGGTCCACCGGCGAATGCGCGCGCCGCCTGGGCAACGAGATGCTGTTCCAGCAGCTGGCGGGCACGCTGGTGGAGACGCTGAACGAACTGAAGCCCGTGCGCATCGTCACCTGCGACCCGCATGCGCTGAACTCGCTGCGCCACGACCACCCGGCCTTCGGCGGCCACTACGAGGTCGTGCACCACACGCAGCTGATCGCCGAGCTGCTGCAGGCCGGGCGGCTCAGGCTCGGCCCGGCGCCGCAGCGCATCGTCTACCACGACCCCTGCTACCTCGGCCGCCACAACGGCGAGTACGACGCCGCGCGCGCGGTGCTCGCGCAGCTGGCGGGGCGCCCACCGCTGGAGTTTGCGCTGCACCGCGAGAAGGCGATGTGCTGCGGCGCCGGCGGTGGCCGCATGTGGCAGGAAGAGTCGCTGGGCACGCGCATCAACATCGCCCGCGCCGAACAGGCGCTGGCCACGGCGCCCGAGGTCGTGGCCACGGCCTGCCCCTACTGCGCGGTGATGATGGGCGACGGCCTGGCCGCGGCGCGCCCCGATGCGCCGCCGCCCACGCGCGACATTGCCGAGCTGGTGGCGGCCGCGCTGGTGGATTGACGCGAACTTGCCGTGGGTCGAACGAGTTTCCTCGTCGGCTGACGGCCCGTTGCAGTCGCTCGTTACTGCATCGAGGCGGGCCAAGGCCGCCGGGTGCCGGGCTCCGCTCATGTCCCCCGGGGCGGGCTGCGCCCACCCCTCCTCCTTTACTTCGCTGCGCCCGGCACCCGACGTCCTTGGCCATCACCGCCCGTGGACTCCCCTGGCTGGCAGGCAGCGAGCGGTGCCTGAGCGGGTGGGTGGGGTGCCCTGCGCAGCGAAGTAAAGGAGGA
>CAIWPS010000072.1 GCA_903914615.1 uncultured beta proteobacterium
ATGCCATTTCGGTGGCGACGAGGCGCTCTTCAGGGCCTACCGTGCCGGCTGCCTGCGCCAGTTTCCCTGCGACCTGGAAGACGGCGCGCGGGCCTGGGCTGCAGCCGATGCGCCGGCGCTGCGTCGGCTGGGGCACAACCTGAAGGGCGTGCTGCGCAGCCTGGGCCACGGGCGCGAAGGCGACACCGCGCAGGCGCTGGAGACCGCGGCGGCCAACGCCGACTGGCCTGCTTTGCCGCCCCTGTGGGACGCGCTGCAGCGGGCGCTGCGCGGGCTCGGCAACGAGGCAGCCGAGCGCGGCAGGAAATGATAAATGTGATAGCCTGATGCGGCGCCGCGGCGCTGCTCAGGTCGGTGCCGGTGCGGTGGCGCCGGCTGGTGGCACGACCACCGTCGGCGCCCGCGCCACGCGCACCCGACCGCCGGTGGTGACCAGGATCACCGGGTCGCCGGGCGCGAAGGTCTCGGTCGCACGCGCCTGCACCACCGAGCGGCGGTCGCCGTTGCGCAGCTGGACGAGGATCTCGACCGCCTCTTCGCGCGTGCTGTTGCGCTCGACGGCGTTGCCGACGACACCGCCGACCACCGCCCCGAGCACGCCGACGACCATGCTCTCGCGGCTGCCGCCGACGCTGGACCCGGCGACGCCGCCGATGACGCCGCCTGCGGTGGCCCCGATGCCCGACTGCGTGCCCTCGACAACCACCGGGCGCGTCGACAGCACGACGGCGTCGACCACCGTCGACAGCCGCTGTGCCTCGTTGCGGCTGACGACGTCGGGGCTGGTGGTGGTGCAGGCGGACAGGGCCAGGGCGACCGCGGCGGCTGCGGGGATGAAGATGGGGTGGCGCTTCATCTGAGGTTCTCCTGAAGTCCTGGCGCAGAGATGGGGGCTGCCGGCCCCCGCGTCAAGGCCCGGCGTCGAGGGCGTCGGCCCCGCACCAGGGCGGCGGCCGGCGGCACGGCAATGTTGCCGCGGTGGACACCGTCCGGGCCAGACCGGTTCCGCCGCGGCCGCAGGGCACCGTGATCTGCGGCCGCTCAGCCATGCAGTCGCGAACTGCGCGGCACCGATGCAAGCAGGAATTCCATCTGGTCGCTGACGATGCGGCGGCCGCGCAGGATCATGTCCTCGTGCAGGCTGGGCACGTAGGGCAGGTAGAGCAGGCTCATGTGCGCTTCCTCGGGCATGCGGTTGCCCTTGTGGCCGTTGCACGCGCGGCAGGCGGTGATGCAGTTCATCCAGCTGTCCACGCCGCCGCGCGACACCGGCACGATGTGCTCGCGCGTCAGTTCGTCGCTGTGGAAGCGGTCGCCGCAGTAGGCGCAGACGTTGCGGTCGCGCGCGAACAGCTTCGGGTTGGAGATGGTGGGCGACAACCGCCAAGCCCGGCTGGGCACCGCGCCGCGCACGGCCACGATGGGGTGCACCTCGATGCGCGACTGCAGCCCGGTGGTGCGCTGCACGCCGCCGCGCAGCACGTGGAAGGCATGGCCCAGCGTCCACGCGATGGCGTCGCTGGCGTAAAGCACCGCGGCTTCGCGCGGCGAGATCCAGGCTTGCGGTCGCCCGGAGATATCGAGCTGGAGCACGTCCATGACGCGAGGGTAAACGATTGCGCGCCTGCCTTGCCCGCCGGGCCCGCGAAGACCGGTCCCGCGTCTAGGACCGGCACCCTAGAAAAAATCATGCTGCGCGGCCCGGGGCCGGCGCCCGAGCCGGCAAAATAGAACGATCGTTCGATTCCACGAGCCCGCCGTGACCACGTCCACCGACGCCCCTGCCGCCGACGCCGCGCGCCCGGCTCCCAAGCCGCTGCACAAGGGGCGGCAGACACGCGCCGCCATCCTCGACGCCGCGCTCGGCCTGGCCTCGCACATGGGGCTGGAAGGCCTGTCCATCGGCGCCCTGGCCGAGGTGACGCAGATGAGCAAGTCGGGCGTCTTCGCCCACTTCGGCTCGCGCGAGGAACTGCAGATCTCGGTCATCCGCGAGTACCACGCGCGTTTCGAGGAGGAGGTCTTCTTCCCCGCCATCCGCGAGCCGCGCGGCCTGCCGCGGCTGCGCGCGCTGTTCGAGCGCTGGATCCGCCGCGTCTCGGTCGAACTCGACTCGGGCTGCATCTACATCAGCGGCGCCGTCGAATTCGACGACCGCCCCGGCCCCGTGCGCGACGCGCTCGCGGCCATGGTGCGCGCTTGGCACGCGGCACTGCAGCGCGCCATCCGCATCGGCATCGAGGCCGGCCATCTGCGCCAGGACACCGACCCGACGCAGATGCTGTTCGAGCTGCACGGCCTCATCCTGGCCCTGCACCACGACGCGCGCTTCCTGCGCACCCCCGGCGCGCTGGACCGCGCGCGTGCCGGCTTCGAGCGCACGCTGTCGCACTACGCCGTGCCCGCCGCCGCGGCACCGCGCGCGGCCCGGGCGCGCCGCGCCACCCGCTGAATCGCTTTTCCGACCGCCTACCAGGGAGACACCCCATGCCCAGCTACCAACCGCCCATGCGTGACCTGCACTTCGTGCTGCACGAACTGCTCGACGTCAGCGGCGAATTGCGCCGCCTGCCGAGCCATGCCGACGTCGACGCCGACACCATCAACGCCGTGCTCGAGGAAGGCGGCAAGTTCTGCGCCGAGGTCATCTTCCCGCTCAACCGCAGCGGCGACGAAGAAGGCTGCGCGCTCGACCCCGCGACGAAGGCCGTGCGCACGCCGGCCGGCTACAGGCAGGCCTACGCGAAGTACGTCGAAGGCGGCTGGCCGGCGCTGAGCTGCGACCCGGCCTACGGCGGCCAGGGCCTGCCCATCGTCGTCAACCAGTGCTTCTTCGAGATGATGAATTCGGCCAACCAGGCCTGGACCATGTACCCGGGCCTGTCGCACGGCGCCTACGAATGCCTGAAGGCCCACGGCACCGAGATGCAGAAGCAGACCTACTTGCCCAAGCTGGTCAGCGGCCAGTGGACCGGCACGATGTGCCTGACCGAGCCCCACTGCGGCACCGACCTCGGCATGCTGCGCACCAAGGCCGAGCCGCAGCCCGATGGCAGCTACAAGCTCACCGGGCAGAAGATCTTCATCTCGGCCGGCGACCACGACATGGCCGAGAACATCGTGCACCTGGTGCTGGCCCGCCTGCCCGACGCGCCGCAGGGCAGCAAGGGCATCTCGCTCTTCGTGGTCTCGAAGTTCAACGTCGGCGGCGACGGCAGCCTGGGCGAGCGCAACGCCATCTTCTGCAGCGCGCTGGAGCACAAGATGGGCATCAAGGGCAGCGCCACCTGCCAGCTGATGCTCGACGGCGCCATCGGCACCCTGGTGGGCCAGCCGCACAAGGGCCTGGCGGCGATGTTCGTGATGATGAATGCGGCGCGCCTGGGCGTCGGCAACCAGGGCCTGGGCCTGACCGAGGTGGCCTACCAGAACGCCGTGGCCTATGCCAAGGACCGCATCCAGATGCGCAGCCTCTCCGGCCCCAAGCACCCCGACCAGCCGGCCGACAACATCATCGTCCACCCCGACGTGCGCAAGATGCTGCTCACCGCGCGCGCCTATGCCGAGGGCGGCCGCGCGCTGGCCGTCTACATCGCGCTGCTGATCGACAAGGAACTGGGGAGCAGCGACGAGGACGAGCGCAAGGAATGCGCCGACCTGGTGGCCCTGCTGACGCCCATCTGCAAGGCCTTTCTCACCGACAACGCCTGGATCGCCACCAGCCACTGCATGCAGGTCTACGGCGGCCACGGCTACATCCGCGAGTGGGGCATGGAGCAGTACGTGCGCGATTCGCGCATCAACATGATCTACGAGGGCACCAACACCATCCAGAGCCTGGACCTGCTGGGCCGCAAGGTGCTGGGCGACAACGGCGCCAAGCTGAAGAAGTTCGGCAAGCTCATTGCCGAATTCGTCGAGGAGGAAGGCACCAGCGAGGCGATGCAGGAATTCGTCAACCCGCTGGCCGACCTCGGCGACAAGGTCACCAAGCTGACCACCGAGCTCGGCATGAAGGCCTTCGGCAACGCCGACGAGGTGGGCGGCGCGGCGGTGGACTACCTGCGCATCTGCGGCCACCTGGTGTTCGCCTACTTCTTCGCCCGCATGGCCAAGCTCGCGCTGGCGAAGCAGGGCAGCGGCGACCCCTTCTACACCGCCAAGCTGCACACGGCGCGCTTCTACTTCGCCAAGCTGCTGCCCGAGACGGCCGGCCTCATCCGCAGCGCGCGCAGCGGCGTGGCGCCCTTGCTGGCCATGGACGAGGCCATGTTCTGAAGGCAACATTCCGACAACAAGGCAAGGAGACGATGATGCAGATGCTGCTTACCCTGGGCCTGCTGCTGGCCGGCGCCGCGGCTTTCGCGCAGGCCACGCCGGCCGGGCTGTGGAAGACCATCGACGACAACACGAAGAAGGAACGCTCGCTGATCCGCATCAGCGAGGCGGCCGGCGTCTACACCGGCCGGCTGGAAAAGGCGCTGGACCCCGACGCCAAGCCCGGTGCCGTCTGCGAGAAGTGCACCGACGAACGCAAGGGCCAGCCCCTCATCGGCATGGCACTGATCCGCAACACGCGCCAGAACGCCGACGACAAGGAGATCTTCGACGGCGGCGACATCACCGACCCCGACAACGGCAAGGTCTACCGCCTGCGCCTGAAGCCGCTGGAAGGCGGCAGGAAGCTCGAGGTGCGCGGCTACATCGGGCCGTTCTACCGCAACCAGATCTGGCTGCGCGTCGAATAGACGCCGGCCACAACGCTCTGAAGGACACCATGAACCGATTCCAAGTCCGCAAGGTCGCCGTGCTCGGCGCCGGGGTGATGGGCGCGCAGATCGCAGCCCATCTCGTCAATTGCAAAGTGCCGGTCGTGCTCTTCGACCTGCCCGCCAAGGATGGGCCGAAGAACGGCATCGCCATCAAGGCCATCGAAGGGCTGAAGAAGCTCAAGCCGGCGCCCTTGGGCGTCCCCGAGGACGCGGCGCTGATCCAGCCAGCGAACTACGAAGAGCACCTGGGCCTGCTCGGCGAATGCGACCTCGTCATCGAGGCCATCGCCGAGCGCATGGACTGGAAGCTCGACCTCTACCAGCGCATCGCCGGCGCGCTGGCGCCGCATGCCATCGTCGCCAGCAACACCTCGGGCCTGTCGATCACGAAGCTGAGCGCGGCGTTGCCTGATTCCATCAAGCCGCGCTTCTGCGGCATCCACTTCTTCAACCCGCCGCGCTACATGGCGCTGGTGGAGCTGATCAACACGCCGGCCACGCAGCCGGAGGTGCTGGACCAGCTGGAAGCCTTCGTCACCAGCAGCCTGGGCAAGAGCGTGGTGCGCGCCAAGGACACGCCCAACTTCATCGCCAACCGCGTCGGCATCGCCGGCATGCTGGCGACGATGAAGGAGGCCGAGAACTTCGGCCTGAGCTACGACGTGGTGGACGACCTCACCGGCA
>CAIWPS010000073.1 GCA_903914615.1 uncultured beta proteobacterium
GACCAGCCGGCCTCGCCCTGCAGCAGCAGCGGCTGCGTGCGCGTGAGGGCGAACTGGAGCGCGAAGTCGCGCGCCGGCACCGCCACCTGCCAGGCCGCGCCGTCGTCGCGCAAGGACCAGTCGCCGATGTGCACGCCGCCGCCGTCGCTTGCCGCGGCACCGCCGCCGGCGTCGGGCGCGCCCGACCAGCGCACGATGTGCTGGTCGTGGCGGTGGCTGCGTGCCGAGAGTTGGGTGACGGCGGCGTGTGCGAACAGCAGCTGGCGCGCCGCGAAGCGGCTGCTCAGGCCCTCGGCCAGGCCGGTGCGGCTGCGGAAGAAGGTGACCTGGAAGCCCTCGGTCGGCGCCGCCTGGGTGCCGCGCCAGCCGGTGGCGTACCACCACTCGGTGCGCGCCTCGAGATGCGCGCCATGGTCGCGCGGGAAGGCCAGCGCCCGGCCGCGCTGCACGCCGCCGGCGCGCGCCGGCGCGGGCCCTGCGGCCAGCGTTGTCAGCGCCGCCTGCGAAGTCAGCGCCGCCAGCCAGCACCGGCGCACCGGGTTCACCAGTCCTCCTTCACCGACAGCACCGCGGCGCGGCCGGCGGCGCGGCGCGCGCTGAAGGCCGCCGTGCCGGTGCCGGCCAGCACCACGGCCAGCGCCAGCAGCGCCAGGCGGCCCCAGGGCAGCACGAGGTCCATGGTCCAGTGGAAGCTCTGCGGGTTGACGACGAAGACCAGCACCAGGCTCACCGCCAGCCCCAGCACCAGCCCCACCAGCGTGCCGGCGCCGACCCAGGCCAGGCCTTCGCCGGCCACCACGGCGACGATCTGCCGCCGCGTCAGGCCCAGGTGCGTCAGCAGCCCGAATTCCTTGCGCCGCGCCAGCACCTGCGCCGACAGGCTGGCCGCGATGCCGACGAGGCCGATGGCGATGGCCACTGCCTGCAGGTAGTAGGTGACGGCGAAGCTGCGGTCGAATATGCGCAGCGACAGGCGCCGCAGCTCGGCGCTGCTGGCGAAGTCGAGCATCGAAGGGTCGGGCAGCAGCGCGCGCAGGGCCTGCTGCACGGCCGCGGCATCGGCGCCCGGCGCCAGCCAGACCGCGAGGTCGTTGAGCCTTGTGTCGCCGCTGAGGCGGCGGTAGTCGCCGTCGGCCATCACGATGGCGCCGAACTGGCGCGCGTAGTCGCGCCAGACGCCGAGCACGCGGGCGCGCACCGGCGGGCCGTCGAACGGCAGCGCCAGCAGCCTGCCCGGCGCGGCGTCGTACAGCGCGGCGGTGGCTTCGCTGACGTAGACCGCGGTCTCGCCGGGCTGCAGCCGGCTGGGCGGCAGCGGCGCCTGCAGCAGCGGCAGCTCGCCCTGTGGCGACGCCAGCGGCCGCGCGATCAGCGCCACCGCCGGCCGCCCCGGCGCCAGCTGCAGCGCCCGCACCCGCGAGGCCTGCACCCGCTGCACGCCGGGCAGGGCGGCCGCGCGCCGGGCGAAATCGCTCGGCAGCCAGGCCTGCTCGGCCATCGTGCTGGTGGCCGCGCTGCGGGCGTAGAGGTCGGCCGGCAGCACGCTGCCCAGCCATTCGGCCACGCCCTGGCGGAAGCTGGCCACCATCACCGTCAGCGCCACCGACAGCGCCAGGCTGGCCACCACGCCGGCCACCGCCGCGGTGGCGGTGCGGCGCTGCAGCCGGGCCCGCGGCAGCGCCAGCAGCGTCAGCGCGCCACGCGCTTCTGGCAGCACGGCCAAGAGCGCATGCACCACCGCCGGCACCAGCGCCACGCCGCCGAAGAGCAGCGCCGCCACCGCCGCATAGGCCGCCAGCGGCAGGCCCCACAGCGGCGGCGCGAAGGCCGCGGCGACGCCGCCGGCGATGAGCAGCAGGCCGGGCCAGGCCGGCGGCGCCTGGCCCACCGGCTCGCCCAGCCCCTTGAGCGCCTGCGCCGGGGCGATCTGCTCGGCCTGCCGCGCCGGCCACCAGCCGCCGACCAGCGCCGAAGCCGTGCCCAGCACGAAGAAGCCCAGCGTGCCGACCACGCCCACCTGCAGCTGCGGCGCAATGCCGGGAAAGTAGCCGCCACCGAGGTCGCCCGACAGCAGCCGCAGTGCCGCCGCCGCCATCGCCGCGCCCAGCGCCAGGCCCAGCGCGCTGCCGGCCGCGCCCAGCCAGGCACATTCGGCCAGCACCCAGCGTCGCCGCTGCCGCGCGGTGAGCCCCAGCACGCCGAGCAGCGCGAAGGTGGGCGTGCGCTGCGCCACGCTCAGCGAGACCACCGAGAAGACCAGGAAGGCGCCGACGAACAGCGCCACCAGCGCCAGCACGGTCAGGTTGACGCGGTAGGCGCGCGACAGGTTGGACACGCGTTGCTCGGCCTCGTCGGGGGCGGCGGCCTCGACGCCCGCGGGCAGCGCCAGCCGCGCCAGCAGCGCGCTGCGGTCGGTGCCCGGGCGCAGCCGCAGGTCGATGCGGCTCAGCCGCCCGGCGGCACCGAAATGCGCCTGCGCGCCGGCCAGGTCCATCACCACCAGCGGCGTGCCGCCGGCCGGCACCGTGCCGGCCACGCGCAGGCCCTGCCAGGCGGGGCCGGACTGCAGGCGCAGCGAGGTCCCATCGGTCAGCCCCAGCGCGTCGCGCGCGGCCGGGTTGGGGAAGGCGGCATCGGGGTCGAGGAAGGCCAGGCGGTCCTCGCCCGCCGCCGCCTGCGGCAGCAGCGCCGGCGCCAGCGGCGCGGCGCGCAGGGCGTCCAGGCCCAGCAGGCGCAGCGGCACGCGGTGGCCGTCGGCGGCCTGGGCGTAGGTGTCGATCTCGAGCACCGGGCTGGCGATCTCGACGTCGCCATCGGCCACCACGCGCTCGAACAGCGCGTCGTCGAAGCCGGCCCGCGGGCCGCGCAGGCTCAGGTCGGGCTGGCCGCCGGCGGTGCGCACGGCGGCCGAGAACTCGGCCAGCGCCGAGCTGTTGATGAGGTGCACCGAATAGGCCAGCGCCACGCCCAGCGCTACCGCCAGCAGGGCCACGCCATGACGCCAGGGGTGGTGCCGCCACTCGCGCAGGATCAGCAGCGGCAGCAGGCCCTGGCTCATGTCGCCGCCACGATGCCGCTGGCCGTCAGCCGCCAGACGCGGTCGGCGCGCGCCGCCGCGGCGGCCGAATGCGTCACCAGCAGGCAGGCCGCGCCGGCCTCGCGCACCTGCGTGCGCAGCACGGCCAGCAC
>CAIWPS010000074.1 GCA_903914615.1 uncultured beta proteobacterium
CGCGGCGGCTGCGGCTGCGGCAGCTCGGCGCCGGGCGTGGCGGCGGGGCCGGGTGCGCGCCCCAGGGCCGAGGCCACGACGGCGCGGAACTGGCGCAGGTCCACCGGCTTGGTGAGGTAGTCGTAGGCACCGGCCTTGAGCGCCTCCACGGCGTTCTCGGGCGAGCCGTAGGCGGTGATGATGATGGCCTTCTCGCGCCGGCCGGCCTGTTCCATGCGTTGCAGCAGGTCCAGGCCGCTGCCGTCGGGCAGCCGCATGTCGGTGATCACGAGCTGGAAGCCTGCCGGGCCACGGCCCTGCAGCAGCGCCCAGCCCTCCTCGACCGAGCCGGCGCATTCGACGTCGTAGCCCTCACGCACGAGCGTGAGTTCGTACAGCGTGCGCAGGTCGGGCTCGTCGTCGACGACCAGCAGTCGGGTGCGGGCGGTGGTCGCGGCAGGGTGGGGCACGTTCGGTTCCTGGGGTCGCGGACCGGGGGCCGGTTCAGGCCGGCACCAGCGGCAGGGCAGGGGCGCCGTCGGTCAGCGGCATGCGCCGCAGGCTGACGACGAACTCGTTGCGCAGGCGCTCGGCCGCCGGGCGCGGCCGGTAGTCGATGGTGGCGCCGTAACGCTCGCACAGCTCGCGGCAAATGTACAGGCCCAGCCCCGAGCCGCGGCTGCGGGTGCTGAAGAAGGGCTCGAAGAGGTGGCGCTCGATCTCGGGCGCGATCGGCGCGCCGTCGCTGAGCACCGACAGGCTGACCCAGCCTTCGTCGCGCGGCGCCAGGCGCAGGAAGATCGCGCCGGGCTCGGGTCCGGCGTGGCGGTGCGCGTTGTCGAGCAGATTGACGAGCACGCGGCGCAGGTGCTCGGGGTCGAAGACCACGCCCAGCCGCGCCACCGGCAGCTCGGCGCGCAGGCGGCTGTCGGGGGCGAGCGGGATCTGCGCCGTACGCGCCCAGTCGGCCGCGGCGTCGGCGACGGCGGCGGTGGCATCGATGGTCGGCGCCGCCGGCTCGCCGCCGGGAGCCACTTCCATCACGTCGTCGACCAGGCGCTTGAGCCGCGCCACGTTGTCGGCGACCATCTGCGCCAGCCGCTGCTGCGGCGGCGGCAGCCCGTCTTCCAGCAACAGCGCATTGGCCTGCGAGATGGCGGCCAGGGGGTTGCGGATCTCGTGAGCGATGCCCGCCGAGACACGGCCCATGGCGGCCAGCTTCTCCTGCCGGATGCGCGCCTGCAGCGTGCGCAGGTCTTCCAGCAGCAGCACGGCGAAGGGCTCGCCGCCGCGGTCTTCGGGCGTGGCCGCGCCGGGCGGGCCGGCCGGCGGCCGTGCGCGCATGAAGCGCACGCGCAGCCGCAGCGTGCGCGTCTGGCCCTCGGCGAAGGCGAGCATGACGTCACGGCCCGCGTCGGGCCACTCGCCTTCGGCCAGCGCGCGCTCGACCTCTCTTTGCAGCGCCACCCAGGCCGGCTTCTGCTGCAGCGTGAAAGGCGCCGGCGGGCTCAGGCCCTGGTCGACAAGCAGGGCGCGGGCGGCGGGGTTGGCGGCGCGCACGCGCAGGCGGCGGTCGACGACCAGCACGCCGTCGGCCATCTCTTCGATGACGAGGCGGTTCAGCTGCGCCTGCTGGCGTGCCAGCTCCAGGCTGCCGCGCGCCGCGAGCTCCTCGCGCGCCAGGCGGCCGGCCAGCTCACCGGCGAGCAGGGTGATGATGAACAGGCCCAGGCCGGCCAGCCCCGACTGCAGCAGCTGCGCCGGCGCGTCGGCGCCGCCCAGCGTGGCGCGCCACGTCGCCAGCAGCAGCATCAGCGCCACCGCGGCGGCGGTGCCCAGGGCGAGCAGGCGCGAGGTCAGCACGCCGGCCATCAGCACCGGCAGCACCAGCAGAGCGGCGTAGTTGAACGAGGCCCCGACCTCCAGCAGGTGCAGCAGCGTGAAGGCCAGCAGGTCGACGCCGATGGTGGCCAGCCATTGGCGGCGCCGCTGCGGCGGCCTGGACTGCGGCTGCGCCAGCGCGCCGAAGCGCGGCAGCAGCCACAGCGTGATGGCCTGCACCGCGTACAGCACCGACACCAGCGCCAGCCACTCGGCACTGCGCGCGCCGAGCAGGCTGCCGAAGCCCTGCACGCCGACCAGCCCCAGGCCGACGGCGGCACGCGCCGCGGCGTAGGTGCGGTAGACGCGGGCCAGCGCGCTGTCCTGCGCCTGCACGATGCGCCGCGCCTGGCGCAGCAGGAAGCGGCTGTCGGCAGGTGCATCGCCCGCGGCCAGCCAGCCGGGGTCGAAGAAGGACTCGGGGCCGGCGGCTGCCGAATCGGTGCTGCCGAAGGCGCCGAACAGCGAGTCCTCGCTGCGCCGGCCGGCGGCGTTGCGGCGCTCGCTGCGCCGGCGCTCAGCGCCGCGGCGGTCGGCGTCCTGCGGATTCATGGCGCCGCGCGTGCGCAGGCGGCCCGCTCAGCGCGGCCCGGCGCGACGGTGGGCCTCGCTGCAGTAGAGACCGCCGTCGCCATCGACGAGCGCATCGGGCTGCGGCAGGTGGACACCGCAATGGGCGCAGGCCACCATCGTCGCCGGCGCCGTGGCGGCCGGCGCTTGCGACGGGCTCGAGGGCGGAGGCACGCGGGGGCCGCGGCGACGGGCCCCGATCATCCAGAAGGCGATGCCGACCACCAGCAGCAGAAGCAGCAACTTCATGCCGGCGGCCGCCCCAGCAGCACTTCCAGCACGAAGCGCGAACCGGCATAGCCCAGCAGCAGCAGCACCGCGCCGGCATAGAGCCAGCCGGTGGCGCGGCGCCCGCGCCAGCCGCGGAAATGGCGGCCCAGCAGCAGCGCTGCGAACACCAGCCAGGCCAGGATGGAGAAGAAGACCTTGTGGTCGCTCCAGCGCCACTGCACCATGTTGGCCGCGCCCAGCAGCACGGCACCGGTGAGGACGACGAAGCCGATCTCGACGAAGCGGAAGGTCAGCCGTTCCAGCTGCAGCAGCGGCATGCCCAGCGCCTGCGGCAGCCGCGCCCGCGCCGCGCCGCCGCTGCGCAGGCGGCGCTCGGCGGCGTCGAGCATCAGCGCGTGCAGCACCGCGGCACCGAAGAGGGCGTAGGCGCCGACACCGAGCGCGAAGTGCAGCGGCGCCAGCCGCGACGTGATGGGCCGCATCTCGCCCGGAAAGGCCGCGCACACGGCGACCACGATCAGCCCCGCCAGCGCCAGCCACTGGCGCACTGCGGGCAGCGGCACGAAGCGGCTCTCCACGCTGTAGACGGCGATCACCAGCCACACCGTCATCGACAGCACCGGCGCGAAGCCCAGCCGCGCGCCGGGCTCGTTGAGGCCGACGCCGGCGATGTCGATGACCAGCAGCAGGCCGTGCAGGATCCAGCCGCCGACCAGCGCCGCGGTGGAGAAACGGCGCAGCGCCAGGACGGGCGCGGTGGCCAGCAGGTACAGGGCCAGCGTCACGCTCACCAGCAGCATGCCGCCGCCGGGGGCGAGCGCGGAGGTGGCGGTCGATAGAATCATCACGACAGTGTAATGACCGCGGGCCCTTCATCGGCCGCCCGCCGACGCGATGGCCTCGACCCTCACCGACCGCCTGTCCAGGCTGGTCAAGACGATGCGCGGCCAGGCCCGCATCACCGAAAGCAACGTCCAGGACATGCTGCGCGAAGTGCGCATGGCCCTGCTCGAGGCCGACGTGGCGCTGCCCGTGGTGCGCGACTTCATCGCCCGCGTCAAGGACAAGGCGCTGGGCCAGGAGGTGGCCGGCTCGCTCAACCCCGGCCAGGCGCTGGTGGGCATGGTGCACAAGGAACTCGCCGCGACCATGGGCGAGGGCGTCAGCGACCTCAACCTGGCGGCGCAGCCGCCCGCCGTGATCCTGATGGCCGGCCTGCAGGGCGCGGGCAAGACCACCACCACGGCCAAGCTGGCCAGGCACCTCATCACCAAGCGGAAGAAGAAGGTGCTGACGGTGTCGGCCGACGTCTACCGGCCGGCCGCCATCGAGCAGCTGAAGACCGTCACCGCGCAGGCCGGTGCCGAGTGGTTCCCGTCGTCGGCCGCCGACAAGCCGCTCGAGATCGCGCTCGCGGCGCTGGACCACGCCAAGCGCCACTACTTCGACGTGCTGCTGGTGGACACCGCCGGCCGCCTGGGCATCGACGAGGCCATGATGGCCGAGATCAGCGCGCTGCACGCGGCGCTGAACCCGGTGGAGACGCTGTTCGTCGTCGACGCCATGCAGGGCCAGGACGCCGTCAACACCGCCCGTGCCTTCAAGGACGCGGTGCCGCTGACCGGCGTCGTGCTGACCAAGCTCGACGGCGACTCGCGCGGCGGCGCGGCGCTGTCGGTGCGGCAGATCACCGGCGCGCCGATCAAGTTCGCGGGCACCTCGGAGAAGATCGACGGCCTGGAGGTCTTCGACGCCGAGCGCCATGCCGGCCGCGTGCTCGGCATGGGCGACATCGTGGCCCTGGTCGAGGAAGTGCAGAAGGGCGTCGACCTCGAGGCGGCGCAGAAGTTCGCCGACAAGATGAAGTCGGGCAGCGGCTTCGACCTCAATGACTTCCTGGGCCAGATCTCGCAGATGAAGAAGATGGGCGGCCTGCAGAACCTGATGGACAAGCTGCCCAGCCAGCTCACCGCCCAGGCCGCCGGCGCCGACATGGGCCGTGCCGAGCGCGACGTCAAGCGCATGGAAGGCATCATCTGCTCGATGACGGCGCTGGAACGGCGCAAGCCCGAGCTCATCAAGGCCAGCCGCAAGCGCCGCATCGCCGCCGGCGCCGGCGTGCAGGTACAGGAGGTCAACCGCCTGCTCAACCAGTTCGAGCAGATGCAGGCCATGATGAAGAAGATGAAGGGGGGCGGCATGATGAAGATGATGAAGCGCATGGGCGGCATGGGCGGCGGCTTTCCGGGCATGCCGCGCTAGCCGGCGCGGGGACGCCCGGATACGCCTGGATACGCCTGTTGTGCGGCCGGGCATTGATCCCGGGCACCGCATGGCCGATGTTCCGGGTTGGCGCCCCCGCCCACTGCCCCCCACCATGGAATTCCTGCCCCCGACCGCCCAGCTGGCACTGCCCGCCACGGTGCTGCTGTTGCTGACGCTGCTCTTCATGCGCATGCGCCATCGCGCCAGCCAGCGCCGCGACGCCGCGCGCGGCGCGCTCGACACCGTGGCCGCGTGGCCCCCCGAGGCCGCGCGCGTGCTCTCCGTGCACGAGCGCCAGGCCTACGACCTGCTGCGCCGTGCCATGCCCGGTTACCTGGTGCTGGCGCAAGTGCCGCTGTCGCGCTTCATCCGCGTGCCCTCGCGCCATTCCTATGCCGAGTGGCTGCAGCGCGTGGGCTCGCTCAGCGCCGACCTGCTGCTGTGCGACGCCGGCTCGCGCGTGCTGGCCGTCGTCGACATCCGTGCCGTGCAGGAAAGCGACCGCAGCCGCCGCCGCCACGAACGCATGGCGCGGGTGCTGAAGGCCGCCGGCATCCAGGTGCTGGACTGGCGCGAAGGTGAACTGCCGACGCTGAGCGTGGCGCGCCAGGTGCTGGCTGCGCTGGCCGGTGCGCCGGCGGTGCCGAAGGCGACGACTTCGCGGCCGATGCCGCTGATCCCTGTGGCCGAGATCTCCGAGGTGCTGGCCGAAGGCGACCGGGCGGCGCTGGAAGCCAGCTTCGACGCCGCCATGGAGCCCGTGCCCTCGGGCTTCTTCGAGGAATTCGAGACCGCGCCGGCGGCACGCCGCTAGGCGCTATTCGAGCAGCGCCTGCGCGAATTCGCGCGCGTCGAAGGTCTGCAGGTCCTCCAGCTTTTCGCCGATGCCGATGAAGTAGACCGGCACCGGCCCCTGGCCCGGGCCCCGTTCGGCGCCCCAGCGCGCGATGGCCGCCAGCACGCCCCCCTTGGCGGTACCGTCGAGCTTGGTGACGACCAGACCGGTGAGGCCCAGTGCAGCGTCGAAGGCCTTGACCTGCGCCAGCGCGTTCTGACCCGTGTTGCCGTCGACCACCAGCAGCACCTCGTGCGGCGCGCCGGCCTGCGCCTTGCCGATGACGCGCTGGATCTTCTTCAGTTCTTCCATCAGGTGCACCTGGGTCGGCAGGCGGCCGGCGGTGTCGGCGATGACGACGTCGCAGCCGCGCGCGCGCCCCGCACTCACGGCATCGAAGGTCACCGCGGCGGGGTCGCCGCCTTCCTGGCTGACGATCTCGACGCGGTTGCGGTCGGCCCACACGGCCAGCTGCTCGCGGGCCGCGGCGCGAAAGGTGTCGGCCGCCGCCAGCAGCACCTTGCAGTTGGATTCTGCGAGGTGGCGCGTGAGCTTGCCGATGCTCGTGGTCTTGCCGGCGCCATTCACACCGGTGACCATGATGACGGTCGGCCCCGCAGGCTCCACCGCACCGATGCGCAGGGGCCGCTGCAGCGGCGCCAGCAGCTCGGCCAGGGCATCGACGAGCAGGCCCTTCACGGCCGCCGGCTCGGTGGCCTTGGCTTCCTTGACGCGGCGCTTGAGGTCGTCCAGCAGGAACTGCGTCGCCGCAACGCCGGCGTCGGCCTGCAGCAGCGCGGCTTCCAGGTCTTCGTACAGCGCGTCGTCGATGCGCGTGCCGGTGAACACCGTGGCGATGCCGGCGCCGGTCTTGCGCAGGCCCTGCGCCAGGCGATTGAACCAGCCTCCGCGGGCTTCGGCGGCCGCCGGCACGGAGGCTTCGACCGCCGCGGGCGAGACGGCAGCCGCCGCCTCAAGCGGTGCCGGCTCCGCGGCGGCGGGCGCCGGCGCAGGCTTCTTCCTGAAGAAACTGAACATCGTGACGGGGGTGGTGGCCGAGCCTGTTCGCGAGCAGGTGGGCTCGCTATAATGTGCGGCTCAGGCGCTTTAGCTCAGCTGGTTAGAGCGACGGAATCATAATCCGCAGGTCCGGGGTTCAAATCCCTGA
>CAIWPS010000075.1 GCA_903914615.1 uncultured beta proteobacterium
CCACGACCCGCTGAAGCAATGGAAGTTGAGTCCCATGGACCTGGAATCGCGCCGCCGCTGGGAGGACTACACCAAGGCCAAGGAGAACATGCTCGAGCGCACCCACATTCCGGAGGCTCCCTGGTGGGTAGTCAAGGGCGACGACAAGAAGAAGGCCCGCCTCAACTGCATCCACCACCTGTTGGGCCTGATGCCCTATTCCGAGGTTGTGCATCCGACCATCGAGATGCCTGAACGTGAACACCATGAGGACTATCTGCGCAACCCGGTGCCGCAGCAGATCATCGTCCCCGAGGTTTACTGACGCGCGACGCTGAGGGTCACGAAACCGTCACATCGCGGCTCCAGCATCTGTCGGTTGGCCCTTCCACGCTGGAGAAAAAAATATGAACTCGGCAGCTTCTGCAGCCGCACCGTTGGCTGCAACTACTGCGCCTGCGCGACCGGTGCTCGATCACAAACCGGGGCCACGAACGGCCATCGTGTTCATCGGACTCCTAGCGGCGGGTCTTCTCTTCACGGCTTACAGCCTGGTCGCCGATGTGTCCGAAGCCGGCGGGAAGACGACGACCTTACTGCCCTATCTGCTGCTGTTCGTTGCCCTGCTCATCGCCCTGGGCTTCGAATTCGTGAACGGCTTCCATGACACGGCCAATGCCGTTGCCACCGTCATCTACACGCATTCCTTGCCGCCCAACGTGGCCGTGGTCTGGTCCGGGTTCTTCAACTTCGCTGGCGTGCTGGTCTCCAGCGGCGCGGTAGCCTTCGGCATCATCTCGCTGCTGCCGGTCGAGCTGATCCTGCAGGTTGGCTCCGGCGCGGGGTTCGCGATGGTGTTCGCGCTGCTCATCGCCGCCATCGTCTGGAACCTGGGAACCTGGTGGCTGGGCCTGCCGGCCTCGTCGTCGCACACCCTCATCGGGTCGATCATCGGCGTCGGCGTGGCCAATGCGCTGATGCACGGGCGGGACGGCACCAGCGGAGTCGACTGGGGCCAGGCCACGAAGGTCGGTTGGTCGCTGCTGGTGTCACCGCTGGTGGGCTTCATCTGCGCCGCAGTCCTGCTGTTGGTCCTCAAGGCCTTCGTCAGGAACGCCGCGCTGTACAAGGAACCGGTGGGTAACCGGGCACCGCCGTGGTGGATACGCGGCCTGCTGGTGCTGACCTGCACAGGGGTTTCGTTCGCACACGGGTCTAACGACGGGCAAAAAGGCATGGGACTGATCATGCTGATCCTGGTCGGCACGGTGCCCATGGCCTATGCGCTGAATCGCGCGATGCCGGTGGACCAGATGACGCAGTTTGTCGCCGTGGCGCAGGTGACGAGTGCATCAATGTCGAAGGCCGCGCCAGCGGCAGTTCCCGCCGATGCGCGAGCTGCCATCGCCGAGTATGTGCGCACCAAGACGTTGAAGCCCGAAGTCGTGCCGGCGCTGGCGGCGCTCACTGCCAGCATCGGCCAGCAGGTCAAGGAGTACGGCACGCTGGCGCGCGTCCCCGCCGAGAAGGTGGCCAACGTCCGCAATGACATGTACCTGGCGTCCGAGGCCATCCGTTTCCTGGAAAAGTCCCCTGAGGCGGGTCTGGATGCCGAGACCCGGGCCAATCTAAAGGCCTTCAAGAAAGAAATTGACGACGCAACCAAGTTCATTCCGCTTTGGGTGAAGGTGGCCGTGGCTATCGCGCTCGGCTTGGGCACGATGATCGGCTGGAAGCGCATCGTCGTCACTGTCGGCGAGAAGATAGGCAAGACGCACCTCACCTACGCCCAAGGCGCATCGGCAGAGTTGGTCGCCATGCTGACCATCGGTGCGGCCGACATGTACGGCCTGCCAGTGTCCACGACCCATGTGCTCTCGTCTGGCGTGGCCGGCACCATGGCCGCCAACCGCTCCGGGCTTCAGCTGTCCACGATCCGCAACCTGGCCATGGCCTGGGTGCTGACGCTGCCGGCGGCCGTCGTCCTGTCGGGCTCGCTGTACTGGCTCTTCACGCACCTGTTCTAGACCGCGCAGGATGGCGGTTCCCTACGGTTCGGACAAGAACGGGCTGATCTGCGGCTTCCTCTTCACAGGCGACGCTGCCGGGACGGCGGTCGATCTGAAGCGCGCCTGCGAATGGCTTGCAGGCAACGAGCGAGGCTTCGTCTGGCTGCACTTCAATCTCAGTGACATCCAGGCCGAAACATGGATGAAGGCGAACCTGGACGCAGCGCCCGAGTTCTTCGAGGCGCTGCACGAGAGTTCGCGCTCGACCCGCATCGAGGATGCCCACGAGGCCCTGGTGGCGGTCGTCAACGACGTGGCCTTCGAATTCGCCTTCGACCCGGCGCAGATAGAGACGCTGTGGGTCTGTGCCGGTCCGCGACTTGCGGTGACGGCGCGCGTGCACGCCCTGCGCTCGATCGACCGCCTGCGCCAGCATGTGAAGGACGGCGAGCGCTTCGACTCCTCAGTGGCCTTCCTCAACCACCTGCTGCACGACCAGGGCGAGGTGCTGGCGCATATCGTCCGCGATGCGACGCTGCAGGTGGACAGCATCGAGGACAGCCTGCTGCGGGGACGCCTCCAGCGCAAGCGGGTCGAGCTCGGCTCGCTGCGGCGCGTCCTGGTGCGGCTTCAGCGACTGTTGGCGCCCGAGCCTGGCGCGCTTTTCCGGCTGCTGCGGCTGCCGCCGCGCTGGATCGCGGCGCACGACCTGGAAGAACTGCGCCAATCCACCGAGGAATTCAGCCTGAACATCCGCGACTGCCACGAACTGCAGGAACGCATCAAGCTGCTGCAGGAAGAGATCGCCGCGCAACTGGGCGAGCAAACCAACCGCAATCTCTTCACGCTCACCGTGGTCACGGTGCTCGCGCTGCCCATCAACATCGTCGCCGGCCTGCTGGGCATGAACGTGGGTGGCATTCCATTGGCGCAGGACCCGCATGGGTTCCACGTCATCGTGGGCTTCATCGTCGGCTTTACGGTCGTCGCCGCGTGGCTGGCGTTTCGCAAGAGGGACTGAAGGCGTGAGCATCGAAGTACACCAGGCACCCAGCTTGCTCGGCAGCGCGGCCTGCGCTCTGCTTCTGGCGTCTGCCGCCGCCCTGGCCGCCGAACCGGCCGCGCCGGCCGCCGCGCCGATGCAGATCCATCGCGGCGAAAACGTCCTCATCCCGGAGGGATCGCCGCTGCGCGCCCGCGTAAGCGTGGCACTGGTGGGCGCACAGCCGGGAGGCCAGCGGCTGTCGACGCCTGCCATGGTGGAGGCCAACCCGGCGCTCAGCGTCAACGTGCTGGCCCCGCTCACTGGCCGCCTCGTCGATCTCAAGGTCGAACTGGGACAGAGCGTGCGCCGCGGTCAGGTGCTGGCACTGCTCACCTCGCCCGACCTGGCCCAGGCAGAGTCCGACGTCGAGCGTGCGGCCGACGCGCTGGACCTTGCGCGCAAGGCGCTCGACCGCGCGCGGGCAGTGGGCGAGGCCGGTGCCAACGCCGGCAAGGACCGCGAGGCGGCAGAGAGCACGGTGAACCAGGCTGCATCGGAAGACCGACGCGCGCGCGCGAGATTGCAAGTGCTCGCCGGCGCCAGCGCCGGCGCGCCCGCTGGCGCCGCCGGCCGGGGCGCATTGGCCATCGTCGCACCCATCGACGGCGTCGTGACGGCCTTGAACGTGGGCCGTGGCGCCTACGTCAACGACGCCACGGCGCCGCTGCTGGCCATCGCGGACCTGCGCCGGGTCTGGGTCACGGCCCAGGTGCCTGAGCCCCTGCTGGGTGCTGTCGCTCGGGGACTAGCCGCCGAAGTGCACCTCGATGCCTATCCGGGCCTGGTCCTGCGAGGCACGGTGCGCAGCGTCAGCCCTGTGCTGGAACCGGACACGCGGCGTGTGAAGGTCCGAATCGAGTTCGACAACGCCGATGGCCGCCTCAAGCCCAACATGTTTGCCACTGCGAGCTTCGCGGTGAAGGGGTCACCCACCGTGGTGGTGCCCGCATCGGCGCTGCTGATGAACAACGACAGTGTCAGCGTCTTCGTCGAAACCGCGGCCTGGACCTTCACCCGCCGATACGTCGAAATCGGCAGCGAAGACGGCGAGCAGGTGCGCATCGTGCGCGGCCTGAAGGACGGTGAACGCGTCATCGTCCGCGGGGGCATCCTGCTGAATGATTAACCAGTTCATTGCGCTGTGCTTCCGCCGGCGCGCGCTGGTGTGGGCGCTGGCGATCTTCATTCTGGGCTACGGCTGGCTGTCGTGGACTCAGCTCACCGTCGAGGCCTATCCCGACATCAGTGACGTCACCGTGCAGGTGACCACGCAGGTGCCTGGGCTGGCCGCCGAGGAGATCGAGCAGCAGATCACGACGCCACTGGAACGCGCGCTGGCCGGCACCCCGGGCCTGGTGACGATCCGCTCAAGCAGCACCTTCGCCTTGTCACTGATCACGCTCGTCTTCAAGGACGGCGCCGACGACTATTTCTCGCGCCAGCGCGTGCTCGAACGCATTGCCCAGGTCACGCTGCCCCCAGGCGTTCAGCCGGGCCTGGACCCGCTGTCCAGCCCGGTGGGCGAGATCTTCCGCTACACGCTGGAATCGGACACCAAGAACCTGCTGCAGCTCTCGGAGATCCAGCGCTGGCTGGTGATCCCGGCATTTCGCCAGGTCGCCGGCGTGGCCGACGTCAACAACTTCGGCGGCTTCACCAAGGAATTCCAGCTCGAGGTCGACCCGCGCCAGTTGCAGCGCTACGGCCTGGCCTTGAGCGATGTGGTGACAGCGATCGGCAGCGGCAGCCAGAACGCTGGCGGTGGCCGGGTCTCTCGTGGCGAGCAAAGCTACGTGGTGCGCGGCATCGGGCAGGCCCACAGCCTGGACGACATCGGCGCGACCGTCGTCACCCAGGTCAGTGGCAACCCGGTGCTGGTGCGCGACCTCGGGCGGCTGCAGATCGGTCACCAGGAACGCGAAGGCATCCTGGGCAA
>CAIWPS010000076.1 GCA_903914615.1 uncultured beta proteobacterium
AGGCGGCCAAATGAGCGAAGTACAAACCACCGCGGCGCCGGTCGCCGCACCGGCCAAGAACCAGCGCACCTTCGTCGGCCGCGTCGTCAGCGACAAGCGCCTGAAGACGGTCACCGTGCTGGTCGAGCGCCGCACGGCGCACGAGCTCTACGGCAAGATCGTGGCCCGCTCGCGCAAGTACCACGCCCATGATGAGAAGGGCGAGTACAAGATGGGCGACCTGGTCGAGATTGCCGAAGGCCGGCCGATCAGCAAGACCAAGTCCTGGGTCGTGACCAAGCTGCTCGAAAAGGCCAAGCTGGTCTGAGTTCCCGGCGCGGGCAAAGACCCCGCGCAGCACCGCCGCGGCCGGACGCTGGACACTCCAGCCCCGGTCGTTGTCTTTTCAGCCAGGAGCATCAAGCATGTTGAAAGTCGGAGACAAGCTGCCCGCAGGCAGTCTGCAGGAATTCATCGAGGTCGAAGGCAACGGCTGCTCGCTCGGCCCCAACAGCTTCGATATCGAGAAGGCGACCGCGGGCAAGAAGATCGCCATCTTCGCGTTGCCCGGCGCCTACACGCCCACCTGCTCGGCCAAGCATGTGCCGGGCTTCGTCGAGCATGCCGATGCGTTCAAGGCCGCCGGCGTGGACGAGATCTGGTGCGTTTCCGTCAACGACGCTTTCGTGATGGGCGCCTGGGGCCGCGACCAGAAGACCGCCGGCAAGGTACGCATGATGGCCGACGGCAGCGCCACCTTCGCCCAGGCCACCGGCCTGACGCTGGACCTGACGGCGCGTGGCATGGGCCTGCGTTCGAACCGCTACTCGATGCTGGTCGTCGACGGCGTGGTGAAGTCGCTGAACGTCGAAGGCCCGGGCAAGTTCGAGGTCAGCGATGCCGGCACGCTGCTGGCGCAGGCCAAGGCATTGCCGGCCTGAACCCGCCGGCACCTGCGCGCTTGACGAAAGTCGGCGCCGGGTGCGATAATCGAACGCTTCGCTGTTGGCTGGTGACATGCTCACCGGCGGCCATCAGATCAACCCCTACACGGGCCCAAGACTGGTCGCAGCACAGGTCGAACAGACCGGCGCCGCGGGCAAGTTGGGAAGAGAACAATGATCCAAATGCAAACTCGGCTCGATGTGGCCGACAACACGGGCGCCAAGTCCGTCATGTGCATCAAGGTGCTGGGTGGCTCCAAGCGCCGCTACGCCGGCATCGGTGACGTGATCAAGGTCAGCATCAAGGAAGCCGCGCCGCGCGGTCGCGTCAAGAAGGGCGAGGTATACAGCGCCGTCGTCGTGCGCACCGCCAAGGGCGTGCGCCGCCAGGATGGCTCGCTGATCCGCTTCGACGGCAACGCCGCGGTGCTGCTCAACGCCAAGCTCGAGCCCATCGGCACGCGCATCTTCGGCCCGGTGACGCGCGAACTGCGCACCGAGCGATTCATGAAGATCGTCTCGCTGGCCCCCGAAGTACTTTGATGACCGTGCTTTGACGCATCGCAGTCCAGGACTCCGACCATGAACAAGATTCGCAAGGGCGACCAGGTCATCGTGACCACCGGCCGCGACAAGGGCAAGCGCGGCACCGTGACGCAGCGCGTCGACGAGGAGCGCATCGTCGTCGACGGCGTGAACGTCGCCAAGAAGCACGTCAAGCCCAACCCGCTGAAGGGCACCACGGGCGGCGTCGTCGACAAGACCATGCCCATCCACCAGTCCAACGTGGCGATCTTCAACGCCGCCACGGGCAAGGGCGACCGCGTGGGCATCAAGCTGCTGGCCGATGGCAAGAAGGTTCGCGTCTTCAAGTCCAGCGGCGAAGAGATCAAGGCGTAATCCCCATGGCAACCAAGAAACAAGCGGCCGCCCCCGCAGGCCCGGCGAATCAAGGTCAGGTCGGCGTGGCGCGCCTGCAGGCCATCTACCGCGAGAAGATCGTCCCCGAGCTGATGGCCAAGTTCGGCTTCACCTCGGTGATGCAGGTGCCGCGGCTGACCAAGATCACGCTCAACATGGGCGTGTCCGAGGCCGTCAGCGACAAGAAGGTGATGGACGCCGCCGTCGGCGACCTGACCAAGATCGCCGGCCAGAAGCCCGTGGTCACCAAGAGCAAGCGGCCCATCGCCGGCTTCAAGATCCGCGAAGGCCAGGCCATCGGCACCATGGTCACGCTGCGCGGCGTGCGCATGTACGAATTCCTGGACCGCTTCGTCACCGTGGCGCTGCCCCGCGTGCGCGACTTCCGCGGCATCAGCGGCCGTGCCTTTGACGGCCGCGGCAACTACAACGTCGGTGTCAAGGAACAGATCATCTTCCCCGAGATCGAGTACGACAAGATCGACGTGATCCGCGGCATGAACATCAGCATCACGACCAGTGCGAAGAACGACGACGAGTGCAGGGCGCTGTTGACGGCGTTCAAGTTCCCGTTCAAGAACTGAAGGCAAAGGGACCTATCAACATGGCCAAAACGTCCGTCATTCAGCGCGAAGAGAAGCGCGAGAAGCTGGTTGCCAAGTACGCCAAGAAGTACGCCGAACTCAAGGCAGTGGCCAACGACGCGCAGCGCAGCGACGAAGAGCGCTACGGCGCCCGCCTGGAACTGCAGAAGCTGCCCCGCAACGCCAACCCGACGCGACTGCGCAACCGCTGCGCGCTGACGGGCCGCGGCCGCGGCACCTTTCGCATGTTCGGCCTGGGCCGCAACAAGATCCGTGAACTCGCGTTCAAGGGTGACATTCCCGGCATGGTCAAGGCCAGCTGGTAACCCCTCGAGCCGATCAGGAGCAATTTCATGAGCATGAGTGATCCCATCGCGGACATGCTGACCCGCATCCGCAACGCGCAGGCGGTGGACAAGGCGGCGGTCAGGATGCCCTCTTCGAAGCTGAAGGTCGCCATCGCGCAGGTGCTGAAGGACGAGGGCTACATCGACGGCTACGCGGTGCACGACGAGAGCGGCAAGGCCGAGCTCGAGATCGCCCTGAAGTACTACGCCGGCCGCCCCGTCATCGAGCGCATCGAACGCGTCAGCCGCCCCGGCCTGCGCGTTTACAAGGGCCGCGACGCGATTCCGCAGGTCATGAACGGCCTGGGCGTGGCCATCGTCACCACCCCCCGTGGCGTGATGACCGACCGCAAGGCGCGTCAGACCGGCGTCGGCGGCGAAGTGCTCTGCTACGTCGCCTGACCTTCAAGAAACTGGAGCGCAGAACATGTCCCGCGTAGGAAAGATGCCCGTCGCCGTGCCGCAAGGCGTCGATGTGGCGATCACGGCCGACCAGATCACCGTCAAGGGCAGCAACGGCACGCTGGTGCGCACCCTGCACCCGCTGGTGGCCATCAAGAACGAAGGCGGCAAGCTCAGCTTCACGCCGGCCAACGACTCGACCGAGGCCGACGCCCTGAGCGGCACCTTCCGCGCCCTGGTGGCCAACATGGTCGGCGGCGTCAGCAAGGGCTTCGAGAAGAAGCTCAACCTGGTCGGCGTGGGCTTTCGCGCCCAGGCGCAGGGCCAGAAGCTGAACCTGCAGATTGGCTTCTCGCACCCGGTCGTCAAGGACATGCCCGCCGGCATCAAGGTGGCCACGCCGACCCAGACCGAGATCGTCATCACTGGCGCTGACCGCCAGGTGGTGGGCCAGCTGGCCGCCGAAGTGCGCGCCTTCCGTCCGCCCGAGCCCTACAAGGGCAAGGGCATCCGCTACGCCGGCGAGCGCGTGGTGCTGAAAGAGACGAAGAAGAAGTAAGGAGCACCGCGATGAGCATGACCAAGAAAGAACAACGCCTGCGCCGTTCGCGCCAGACCCGCCTGCGCATCGCGCAACAGGGTGTGGCGCGGCTGGCGGTGCACCGCTCCAACCTACACATCTACGCCAACATCGTCTCCGGCGATGGCGCGCAGGTGCTGGCCAGCGCGAGCACGGCCGAGAAGGAAGTGCGCGAGCAGCTCGGCGCTGGCGGCAAGGGCAGCAACGTGTCCGCAGCCACCCTCATCGGCAAGCGCATCGCCGAGAAGGCCAAGGCCGCCGGCATCGAGAAGGTCGCTTTCGACCGCTCGGGCTTCGCCTACCACGGCCGCGTCAAGGCGCTGGCAGACGCCGCGCGTGAAGCCGGCCTCCAGTTCTAAGCGGCGCGAAGAAAGATCACGATGGCAAAGTTCACTCCCCGCGCGCAGACCGAAGCGAATGAAGACGGTCTGAAGGAAAAGATGATCGCGGTCAACCGCGTCACCAAGGTCGTCAAGGGCGGCCGCACGCTGAGCTTCGCGGCGCTGACCGTCGTCGGCGACGGCGACGGCAAGATCGGCATGGGCAAGGGCAAGGCCAAGGAAGTGCCCGTGGCGGTGCAGAAGGCCATGGAGGCGGCGCGCCGCAACATGACCAAGGTCAGCCTGAAGAACGGCTCGATCCACCACAACGTGCGCGGCGAGCATGGCGCGGCCAAGGTGCTGATGGCGCCAGCCGCAGCCGGTACCGGCATCATTGCCGGCGGCCCGATGCGCGCGGTGTTCGAAGTCATGGGCGTGACCGACATCGTCGCCAAGAGCCTGGGCTCGACCAACCCCTACAACATGGTCCGCGCCACGCTGGACGCGCTCAAGCGCTCGACCACGCCGGCGCAGGTCGCGGCCAAGCGCGGCAAGTCGGTCGAAGACCTCTTCAACTGAACGCCAGGCGGAGAAACCTCATGTCCGACAACACCGAAAAGAAGACCCTCACGGTCAAGCTCGTGAAGAGCGTGGCCGGCACGCGCCAGTCGCACCGCGACACCGTGCGTGGCCTGGGCCTGCGCCGCGTCAACAGCCAGCGCACCCTGGAAGACACGCCGGCCGTGCGCGGCATGATCAACAAGGTCGATTACCTCGTCCAGGTGCTGTGATGCAGATCAACACCATCAAGCCCGCTGCGGGCAGCAAGCATGCCAAGCGCCGCGTCGGCCGTGGCATCGGTTCCGGCCTGGGCAAGACCGCAGGTCGCGGCCACAAGGGCCAAAAGTCGCGTGCCGGCGGCTTCCACAAGGTCGGCTTCGAGGGCGGCCAGATGCCGCTGCAGCGCCGTCTTCCCAAGCGAGGCTTCAAGTCGGCGCAGCTGAAGTACAACGGCGAAGTCACGCTGTCGGACCTGGAACGCCTGGGTGCCGACGAGGTCGATCTGCTGACGCTGAAGGCCGCGGGCCTGGTGCGCGAGCTGATCAAGACCGTCAAGGTCATCAAGTCGGGTGCGCTGACGAAGAAGGTCGTGCTCAAGGGCATCGCTGCGACAGCGGGTGCCAAGGCCGCCATCGAAGCTGCCGGCGGCACGGTCGAAGCCGCGCCCGCGGCCGCCTGAGGATCCGAGAGAACGTGGCAACCAACGCCAATCAGCTGGCCAAGAGCGGCAAGTTCGGCGACCTGCGCAGGCGGGTCGTCTTTCTGCTGCTTGCGCTGGTGGTCTACCGCATCGGCGCGCACATTCCCGTGCCGGGCATCGACCCCACCGCCCTGCAGGCGCTCTTCAAAAGCCAGAGCGGCGGCATCCTGAACCTGTTCAACATGTTCAGCGGCGGCGCGCTGTCACGCTTCACCGTCTTCGCGCTGGGCATCATGCCCTACATCAGCGCGTCGATCATCATGCAGCTGATGAGCTACGTGGTGCCTTCGCTCGAAGCCATCAAGAAGGAGGGCGAAGCTGGCCGCCGCAAGATCACCCAGTACACGCGCTACGGCACGCTGCTGCTGGGCACCTTCCAGAGCCTGGGCATCGCGCTCGCGCTAGAGGGTTCCTCCGGCCTGGTCATCACGCCGGGCTTCGGCTTTCGCATCACCACCGTGGTCAGCCTCGTGGCGGGCACCATGTTCCTGATGTGGCTCGGCGAGC
>CAIWPS010000077.1 GCA_903914615.1 uncultured beta proteobacterium
AGCGCGCCGGCCCTGGACGCGCCCGCCGGCCCCTGCGGCAGCTGCGGCCACCCCGACGGGCCGGGCAGCTGCGCCCTGCACTGACGCCGCGCCACCGCTCGGTGGCCTGGCCCGTTGCTGCCGGACTGTCGTCGGTATGGAATTTGCTGTCCCTTGCGCAGCCGACATGGCCGATCTGCAGTCAACCCACCCGATGCCCAAGACCCCGACCCTTCCCACGCGCATCGAGGTGCGCAGCAGCGAGATTCACGGCACCGGCGCCTTCGCCGCGAAAGCGCTCAGGCGCGGCAGCTTCATCGGCTGCTACACCGGCCGCCGGTACACCGCCGACGAGGTGGCGGCGCGGGAATGGGACCACGCGCTGACCTTCGTCTTCGGCCTGTCCGACGGGTCCGTCATCGACGGCGCCGAGGGCGGCAACGCCACCCGTCACATCAACCACAGCTGCGCCCCGAACTGCGTCGCCTACGAGATCGAACCCGAAGAGGGCGACCCTTGGATCGAGATCGAGGCCCTGCGCCCGATCGCGGCCGGCAGCGAGCTCTTCCTGGACTACGGGCTGGACGTGTGGGACGGCGACCCCGACGCCTTCCCCTGCCGCTGCGGTTCCGAGGGCTGCCGCGGCACGCTGCTGGCCGCGGCGGATTGAACCCGCAGGCGACGCTGCGGCTGCTGCCGCAAGGGCTGCGCGTGCCCCTGCGGCCCGACCAGACGCTGCTCGAGGCCACGATCGCGGCGGGCGCCGCGTTGCCCAGCGCCTGCCGCAACGGCAGCTGCCGCGCCTGCATGGCGCGCGTGCTGGAAGGCACCGTGCGGCACCGCATCGCGTGGCCCGGCCTATTGGCCGAGGAGCTTGCGCAAGGCTGGGTGCTGCCCTGCGTCGCGGTCGCGCAAGGCGATGTCGTCCTACTGCAAGGGCCGTCGCCCTTCGCCCTGCCCGGGGCCGCCGCCTAGGAACGCGACAGCACGCCCGCTTGGCCGGGCCGCTTCACGCCGCGGCGGGCTGGCCCGTGCGCAACGGTCCCGGCCGCATGGGGCGACCAGCTTGTGCTGGATCAACGCCGGAACGGCCGCGGGTCGCAGAATTTCCATCGAGGCTCGCGAGATCCGCGACCTCGACAGAAAGGACCTGCGCCATGACCATCATCAGTCGCGGGGCCCCGACCAAGCCACTGGCCGACAAGGCTCCCGGACATCCCTTCCCCTGGCGGGCGCTCCTGCCCGTAGGCGTGGCCGTGCTGATCGCGCTGCTGCCAGCCCCCGAGGGCCTGGCGCCCTACGCCTGGTACTACTTCGCCCTCTTCGCCGGCGTCATCGTCGCCCTGATGGTGGAACCGCTGCCCGGCGGCGCCGTCGGGCTCATCGGCGTCACCACCGCGGCCGTGCTCGCGCCCTACGTGCTCTTCGCGCCGGCCGAACTGGCCAAGCCCGGCTTCAAGGTCGCCAGCGCGGCGCTGGCCTGGGCCTTGTCGGGCTTCTCCAACGCCACCGTGTGGCTGATCTTTGGCGCCTTCATGTTCGCCCTCGGCTACGAAACCACGGGCCTGGGCCGCCGCATCGCGCTGATGCTGCTGAATCTCCCCATGGCTAAAGCCAGGGGGTTCTAGGCCCGTGTCCACCGGCTCTCTTCGGCTCTCGTCTTTCGACTACAACATCCGAAGCATCGCCGATGGCTGAGGCCCTTTGCCGTGC
>CAIWPS010000078.1 GCA_903914615.1 uncultured beta proteobacterium
GGCCGTGCCGCGCCTGACGGCTACCGCCCGCGCATCGCCGGCAAGCCCGCGGGCTACCTGCTGCACCAGCTGCAGAACTTCCGCGATGGCCGCCGCGGCTACGGGCCGATGGTGGCGCTGGTGACGCCGTTGCCCGACGCCTACCTGCGCGAGATCGCAGAACACTTCGCGGCCCAGGAACTGCCCTACGCGACACCGGCCCGCGCGGTCGAAGACGCCGCCGTGATGACCCGCGGCCGCCGCCTGGCCACTGCAGGCGACCCGGCACGCGGGCTGCCGGCCTGCGCCGCCTGCCATGGCGCAGCGCTCACCGACGTGCAGCCGGCCACGCCGGGGCTGCTGGGCCTGCCGCGCGACTACCTTACCGGCCAGCTCGGTGCCTGGGGCACGGGCCAGCGCAGGGCGCTGGCGCCAGACTGCATGTCTGAAGTCGTGCGCCGGCTGGACGCCAGCGACGTCGTCGCCGTCAGCGCCTGGCTGGCCAGCCAGGCCGTGCCGGTGCCGGCCCAGGCCGAGCCTGCACTGCCCGCGCCGCCGCCGCTGAAATGCGGCAGCACAATGGAGGCCGCTCCTTGATGCATCGCTGGCCTCAGGCCCTGGTCGCAGTGCTGATACTGGCAGTGGCCGCGCTGGGCGGCCTGTACGCGATGGACTCCGCCGAGCCGGTGGCCGACGCCGTGGCGCCTGCGGGCTCCCCGCCCGATCCCGCACAGGTAGAGCGCGGCCGCACGCTGGCACTGGCCGGCAACTGCGCCAGCTGCCATACCGCCCGCGGCGGCCTGCCTTACGCCGGCGGCCGCGCCATCGCCACGCCTTTCGGCACGGTCTACGCGGGCAACCTCACGCCCGACCCGCAGACCGGCCTGGGCCGCTGGTCGACCGACCACTTCTGGCGCGCGCTGCACCAGGGCCGCGGCCGCGACGGCCGGCGCCTGGTGCCGGTGTTCCCCTACACCGAGACCACGCGCATCACGCGCGCCGACAGCGATGCGCTCTATGCCTTCCTGCGCACGCTGGCGCCCGTGGTGCAGGCTTCGCCGCCGCACGCCTTGCGCTGGCCCTTGGGCACGCAGCCGGCGCTGGCGGCGTGGCGGCTGCTGTTCTTCAGGCCCGGCGTCTACATGCCCGACCCGGCGCACGACGCCCAGTGGAACCGCGGTGCCTACCTCGTCAACGGGCCGGGCCATTGCGTGGCCTGCCATGGCGGGCGCAATGCGCTGGGTGGCACTGCCGATGCCGGCTTCGGCGGCGGGCTCATCCCCACCCGCAACTGGTACGCGCCGGCCTTCACGCGGGCAGGCGAAGCCAGCGTGGCCGACTGGTCGATCGACGACATCGTGGCCCTGTTGCGCGACGGCGCCGCGCCGCGCGGCCAGGTCATCGGGCCGATGGCCGAGATCGTCTCGCGCAGCACCCAGTACCTGGGCGCGGCCGACCTGCGTGCCATGGCGGTCTACCTGAAGTCGCTGCCGGTCTCGCCGCCCTCGCCGCCGGCAGACTTCGAGCCCGCCAGCTCGGCACGCCTGGCCCAGGGCGAGGGCCTGTACCACGACCATTGCGCGGCCTGCCATGGCGAGCAGGGCGAGGGCGGCGCGCTGGCCGACGGCCGGCTCGTCGTGCCGGCTCTGGCCGGCAACCGCAAGGTGACGATGGAGCCCCCGGCCAACCTGGTTCGGGCCATCGCGCTGGGCGGCTTCGGTGCCGTCACCGTCGGCCGGCCGCGCCCTTTCGGCATGCCGCCTTTCGCGCAGGTGCTCAGCGACGAGCAGATCGCCGCCGTGGCCACCTGGCTGCGCGCGAGCGGGGGCGCGAAGGCCGTGCCGCTGAGCGCCTTCGACGTCGCGCGCTGGCGCGGCGGCAGCGAAGATTGACAGCGCCGCGCGTGCCGCCCGACGATCCAACCCTCCTGCCCATGAACGACACCCCGACACTGCCGCTGGCCGGCCTGAAAGTCCTCGAACTGGGCCAGCTCATTGCCGGCCCGTTCGCGGCCAAGACGCTGGCCGACTTCGGCGCCGAGGTCATCAAGGTCGAACCCCCCGGCGCCGGCGACCCGCTGCGCAAGTGGCGGCTGCTCAAGGACGGCACGTCGGTGTGGTGGCAGGTGATGTCGCGCAACAAGCGCAGCGTGGCGCTGGACCTGAAGGACGCGGCGGCGCAGGACCTGGTGCGCCGGCTGGCCGACGAGAGCGACGTGCTGGTGGAGAACTTCCGCCCCGGCGCGCTCGAAGGCTA
>CAIWPS010000079.1 GCA_903914615.1 uncultured beta proteobacterium
CGTGCCCGGCAGCTTCCCCTACACCGCCGGCACCTTCGCCTTCAAGCGCGAGGGCGAGGACCCGACGCGCATGTTCGCCGGCGAGGGCGACGCCTTCCGCACCAACCGGCGCTTCAAGCTGCTGTCCGCCGGCATGCCGGCGAAGCGGCTGAGCACGGCCTTCGACAGCGTCACCCTCTACGGCAACGACCCCGACCGGCGGCCTGACATCTACGGCAAGGTCGGCAACAGCGGCGTGTCCATCGCCACGCTGGACGACCTGAAGGTGCTGTACTCGGGCTTCGACCTCACGCACCCGGCGACCAGCGTGAGCATGACCATCAACGGCCCGGCGCCGACCATCCTGGCGATGTTCATGAACACCGCCATCGACCAGAACTTGGACAAGTTCAAGGCCGACAACCATCGCGAGCCCACCGACGACGAGGCGCAGAAAATCCGCGCCTGGACGCTGGCCAACGTGCGCGGCACGGTGCAGGCCGACATCCTGAAGGAAGACCAGGGCCAGAACACCTGCATCTTCAGCACCGAGTTCAGCCTGAAGGTGATGGGCGACATCGCGCAGTATTTCGTCCACCACGACGTGCGCAATTTCTACTCGGTCAGCATCAGCGGCTACCACATCGCCGAGGCCGGCGCCAACCCGCTGAGCCAGCTCGCCTTCACGCTCAGCAACGGCTTCACCTTCGTCGAAGCGTATCTCGCGCGCGGCATGCACATCGACGACTTCGCGCCCAACCTGAGTTTCTTCTTCAGCAACGGCATGGACCCCGAATACACCGTGCTGGGCCGCGTCGCACGCCGCATCTGGGCGGTGGCGATGAAGGAGCGCTACGGCGCCAACGAGCGCAGCCAGAAGCTGAAGTACCACGTGCAGACCAGCGGCCGCAGCCTGCACGCGCAGGAGATCGCCTTCAACGACATCCGCACCACGCTGCAGGCGCTGATCGCCATCTACGACAACTGCAACAGCCTGCACACCAACGCCTACGACGAGGCCATCACCACGCCCACCGAAGAGAGCGTGCGCCGCGCCATGGCCATCCAGCTCATCATCAACCGCGAATGGGGGCTGGCGAAGAACGAGAACCCCAACCAGGGCGCCTTCATCATCGACGAGCTGACCGAGCTGGTCGAGGAGGCGGTGCTGGCCGAATTCGAGAAGATCGCCGAGCGCGGCGGCGTTCTGGGCGCGATGGAGACCGGCTACCAGCGCAGCAAGATCCAGGAAGAAAGCATGCATTACGAGATGCAGAAGCACACCGGCGAGTACCCCATCATCGGCGTCAACACCTTCCGCAACCCGCAGGGCGAGGCCGGCCCGCAGACCATCGAGCTGGCGCGTTCGACCGATGAAGAGAAGCAGAGCCAGCTGCAGCGCCTGGCCGACTTCCATGCCCGCCACGCGGCACAGGCGCCGGCGATGCTGGCGCGGCTGCAGCAGGCCGTGATCGCCAACGCCAACGTCTTCGAGGTGCTGATGGACGCCGTGCGCTGCTGCAGCCTGGGGCAGATCACCAACGCGCTGTTCGAGGTGGGCGGGCAGTACCGGCGCAGCATGTAGCCGCAGCCCCGGCCGCGCATCATGCAGAATCGCCCGGCTTAGATGCCAGCGGAGCGTGCATGTCGTATCGGTGGAGCCTGGACGGGCCCGCTTTCGAGTTCTCGACGCCTTATGCCACCGAAAACCGGTTCCTGACGGTCCGGGGCTGGGCGTTGATCGTGCTGGCGCTGCTCGTCATCGGCGTGCTGGTCTTCAGCGGCGAGCCCGAAGCGCAGAAGCCCCTGGCGACCCTGCAGGACCTGCCCGAGCCGGGCAGCCCCACGCCCTTCATGCTCGGCGCCCTGCTGATGGCCACGCTGGGCGGCCTGAACCTGCTGCAGGCCTCGCGCCAGCGCGCCTTGCTGCTGGTGCCGGGCCAGCCCGCCTCGCTGATGGGCGAGGTCGCCCACGAGGCCACCGGCGCCAGCGCCGGCGCGGCGGCGCTGTTGCGGTCGCTGGACGGCCTGCCGCTGTGGGGCCCGCCGCTCGCCGGCCCCTGGTCGGCGGCGCTGTTGCGCCTGGGCGCGCAGTCCGCCGCGTTGCCGAGCACGCTGTCGCGGGCGCTGCGCCTGCGTGTGGCGCGGCTGACCTGGCAGGGCGGCCTGGCGGTGGTGCTGGCGCTGGGCGTGGTGCTGGCGCCGACGCTCGGCCGCCCCGCCGGGGGCGCGCTGGTGGCCGTGGTCGTGGCCGGGGCGCTGGTGGCCATGCTGGCACGCGGCGCCCTGCGCAGCGACGTCGAGGCGTCGCCGCCGGTCGTCGTCGCGGCGCTGCTGCTGGCCACGCTGGTGCTGGCCGCCGCGCTGGCCGGCTTCGGCCACAAGCTGCCCGGCCTGGCGCGCCTGGAAAGGCTGGGTCTGCCGCTGGGCGTGGCGGTGCTGCTGGGCTTCGGCCTGCTGGCCGACATGCTCGCCCTGCTGGCCGCCCGTGCCCAGTTCATGCCGGCGAAGTGCGTGGCCGTGGCCCCCGAAGGCACCACGCTGAGCTTCGAAGCCGACCCCGGACGGTTCTTTGCCGAGATCGACCGCGCGCTGCTGCGCGGCTGGACCGACGGCATCCCCAACCGCCGCTATGCCCGCCAGCCCCCGGTGCTGGACCTGGCGGCCGAAGAGGGCAGCTTCAGCGCCCAGGTGCTGGAGGAGTCGCAGCCGCAGTCGGGGCGGGCGCAGGGCGCAGCACCGGTGCCGGCGGTGCCGGCCGCGCTGCGGCTGCTCGGTGCCCTGGCGGTGCTGGCCAGCATCGCGGGCGGGCTGCTGTGGGCCTGGGCGGCGCACAGCCACCTGCAGGACGGCAGCAGCGGGTGGATGGAGGCGACGGCCGCGATGGCGCTGGTGCTGGCCGGCAGCTACCTGCTGCAGGCCGGCCACTTCTTCCACAGCCGCGTCGAGTTCGACTCGCAGCTCATCTGGCTCGGCCTGAAGGGCAGCTGGTTCCGCCAGCCGGCGGCGGCCGCGCCCGCGAGCAGCCGTGAAGCGGCGGCGCAGGCGGCTGCGGTCAGCGTCGATGCGCTGGCCTTCAGCTCGCGCGTGGCCCGCCTGCGCAGCGTGGTCTACACCGCCGCCGCCCATGAGATGGGCAGCCGGGCGGTGCTCGCGCTGGGCCCCTCGCAAGAAGGCGGCAAGGCCTGGACCGCGCTGGCGCAGACCTTCGAGCGCACCCTGGCCGCCGAGTCGGCCGCGCAGCCGCCGGCCCTGCTGGCCGCGCGTGCCCGCGCCCGCGAGCAGCGCCAGGTCCGGCTCGACCCCGCGTCGGCACCCAGGGTGGCCCGTTTCTGCTCGGCCTGCGGCACGCCGCTGCTGGCCGGTGCACGGTTCTGCCAGCATTGCGGCAGCGCCGTCGGGCCGGCCTGATGATGTCGCTGAACGGGCCTACGTGGCGAGCCGGCCTGCGGCCACCCGCCCGCGCGAACCGACGACCGAAGCCCGGCACAAGGAGCCCCCGATGATCGACACCCTGGCCGCCTGGCACGCCCTCGTGCGCAGCCGCGACGCCGCGGCGCTGGACGCGCTGCTGGCCGACGACGTCGTCTTCCACTCGCCGGTGGTGCACACGCCGCAGCGCGGCAAGGCCATCACCGCGAAGTACCTCCACGGTGCGCTGCACGTGCTCGGCACGGCGCACTTCCGCTACGTGCGCGAGATCGCCGGTGAGCGCGACGCGGTGCTGGAGTTCGAGACCGAGATCGACGGCATCCACGTCAACGGCATCGACCTCATCCGCTGGGGCGACGACGGCCGCATCGTCGACTTCAAGGTCATGGTGCGGCCGCTGAAGGCCGTCAACGCGCTGCACCAGAAGATGGGCGAGATGCTGCAAAGGCTACCCGTTGCTGCCACAGTGGCGTCCCCGCGACCCGCCGCCGCACCATGAGCACCGACACCTTCGACGACTTCCAGCGCACCGCGCTGGCCCGCGGCTTCGACGAGGTGCTGGTGCGCGAATGGGCGCCCGGCCAGGTGGTGGGCACGCACACCCACCCCTTTGCGGTCGAGGCCCGCGTGGTGCGCGGCGAGCTGGCGCTGACCGTGCAGGGGCAGACCCGCCGCATCGCCGCCGGCGGCGGCTTCGAGCTGGCCCGCGACGTGCCGCACGAAGAACGCTACGGCCCCGAAGGCGCAACCTTCTGGGTCGC
>CAIWPS010000080.1 GCA_903914615.1 uncultured beta proteobacterium
AGCCACGGCTTCAGGCCGGGGCGCAGCGCGCACGGCGCGGTGTTGGAGGCGCAACAGCACGTGCAGGCCGGCTACAGGACCGTGGTGGACGTGGACCTCGAGAAGTTCTTCGACCGCGTCAACCACGACATCCTGATGGACCGGCTGGCCAAGCGGATAGCGGACAAGCGGGTGCTGCGGTTGATACGCCGCTACCTGCAGGCGGGCATCCTGGCGCACGGGGTGCGCAGCGAGAGTTTCGAAGGCACGCCGCAAGGCGGGCCGCTGAGCCCATTGCTGGCCAACGTGTTGCTCGACGAAGTGGATCGGGAACTGGAGCGCAGGGGCCACAGGTTCGTGCGCTACGCCGATGACTGCAACGTCTACGTCAGGAGCCGCAAGGCAGGTGAGCGCGTGCTGCAAGCGCTGCGCGACTGCTACGCGAAGCTGGCGCTGAGGGTCAACGAGTCGAAGACGGCGGTGGCGTCAGTCTGGGGGCGCAAGTTCCTGGGCTACTGCTTCCGGGCCGCTGCGCAAGGGGCGGTCAAACGGGCAGTGGCGGCCAAGGCCCTGCAAACGGTGCGCGAGCGCATCCGCCAGCTGACGCGACGCACGCGGGGTCGCAGCCTCGAACAGATCGCTGAAGACTTGAGGGGCTACGTGCCGGGCTGGACGGCGTACTTCCGGCTGGCGCAGACCCCCAGGGTCATGCGTGAACTGGACGAATGGCTGCGGCACCGGCTGCGCGCCGTACAGCTGAAGCAGTGGCGGCGTGGGACGACGATGTTCCGCGAGCTGCGCAAGCTGGGTGCGAGCGTGGACTTGGCCGCCCGCATCGCTGGCAACGGCAAGCGCTGGTGGCGCAACAGCGCCATGGGTCTGAACCGCGTGCTTCCCATCGCCTACTTCGATCGCCTGGGAGTCCCGAGATTCTCCTGACCTCAACGTCTCGAACCGCCCGGTGCGGACCCGCATGCCGGGTGGTGTGGGAGGGGCCCGGTCAGCGATGATCGGCCCCTATCCCGATGTGCGCCCAGCATGGGCGCGAACCTGCGGGTGCAAGTCCCGCCACGAGCTGGTCACAGTGAGTGAAGTGAAGCGCAACTGCATGAGGGTGACCGAGTGTGGGGAGGAAGCGTGGAGCGTAAGTCGTGAGCCGATGGACAAGAAACGCATAGAAGGCGCGGCCGAGCAGGGCGAGCGGGCATCGAACCGCGAAGCTCTTGTGACCAAGGCGAGGCGGCGTAGATGTGGCGGCTGTGCGACGAAGGTTCGTGTTCTTACCTGGGGAGACCTCGCCTCACGCCTGAAAGGGCGCCGGCCTTTGCCGTAGCGAGGAGTCAGCAGCGGTCGTAGTAGCTGGGTAGCGGGGCCGCCAAGGCCACAAGCGAGAGGCGAAGGACCAAACGAGAGTGAGTGACTGAGGACCTGGGAATGTCAACGGCCATGCGTCAGATGCCGGAGCAATCCGGGCGGGTGGGAGAAGGGCGCGGTGAAGCCGCGCTCCAACCTGCCAGCGACGAAACCCGCGGCCCGTCCCAGGAACACCAGGGCACGGGGTCAGCAAAGCAAGAGACGGGGGCTGGCACTCTGCTGGATGCGGCGCTGACGAGAGAGAACCTGCACGCGGCCTGGAAGCGGGTCAAGGCCAACAAGGGCGCAGCGGGCGTGGACGGGCTCGACATCGAGCACACACAGCGCCTGTTGCAAACGAAGTGGCCGCAGATCCGCCAAGAGCTGCTGGCGGGACGGTACCGGCCCGCGCCGGTACGCAGGGTGATGATTCCCAAACCGGACGGAAGCCAGCGCGAGCTGGGCATTCCTACGGTGGTGGACCGACTGATCCAGCAGGCATTGCTGCAAGTGCTGCAACCGCTGATCGATCCCACCTTCAGCGATCACAGCCACGGGTTCCGGCCGGGCCGGCGAGCCCACGACGCGGTGAAAGCCGCGCGGGCGTACGTCCAATCCGGCAAGCGCGTGGTGGTGGACGTTGACCTGGCGAAATTCTTTGACCGGGTGAACCACGACATTCTGATGGATCGGCTCAAGAGACGTATCGCGGACACGGCCGTTCTGCGGCTCATCCGTGCGTATCTGAACGCCGGCATCATGGATGGCGGGGTGAAGGTGGAGCGCCAACAGGGCACGCCGCAAGGCGGACCCCTGAGCCCGTTGCTGGCCAACGTGTTGTTGGACGATGTGGACAAAGCGTTGGAGGCGCGAGGCTACCACTTCGCGAGGTATGCCGATGACGCCAACGTCTACGTCAGCAGCATGAAGGCTGGCGAGCGGGTGATGGCGTGGCTCAGGAAGCTTTACGGCAAGCTGAAGCTTCAGATCAATGAAGCCAAGAGTGCCGTGGCCAGTGCCTTCGGGCGCAAGTTCCTGGGCTACGAGCTGTGGGTGGCCAAGGGGCGTGAGGTGAAGTGCAAAGTGGCCGGCAAGGCCCTGGACAACTTCAAGGCCCGCATCCGGCAACTCACATGCCGCTCAGGCGGACGCAGCATGGCGCAAGTGGTGGATGGGCTTCGGCCCTACTTGCTGGGCTGGAAGGCGTACTTCGGGCTGGCGCAAACACCCCAAGTCTGGCGAAAGCTGGACAAATGGGTACGCCACCGATTGCGGGCAATCCAGCTCAAACACTGGAGGCGACCGCGGACGATCTACCGGGAGCTCAGAGCCCTTGGTGCGGATGACGATGTTGCCAAGCGGGTGGCGCTTTACTGCTGCCGCTGGTGGCGCAACAGCGCCATGCTGCTCAACAGTGTGCTGCCCGTTACCTACTTCGACCGGATGGGGGTACCCCGACTCTCCTGACCTCAAGCGCTCGAACCGCCCGGTGCGGACCCGCATGCCGGGTGGTGTGGGAGGGGTCGGTCAGGTAGTCTGGCTGCCCCTATCCCGATTGTGGTCCGTCTGTTTCGCCACCCGTATCGCAAGAACGGTGACGCGCCCGCGTCGGCCGTGCTGCCATGGTCGTCACGCGGCCGGTGCGGATCCCGTGTCGAGCAGGTCGCCGAACTCCGTGTTCGTGATCGTCCAGGCCGCCACCAGATGCCAGAGCAATCCCGTGCCGGCCAGCACCATCAACACGCCGAGGATGACCTGCGCCGAACGGCCCAGTGCCTAGAGTTCGCTCGAGAGGCTGCTGAACGCGTCGACCGCCGCGAAGCCGCCGACGCCCAGTTGCGCGCCGTCGACGATGTTGAAGACACCCGCGGCGACGATCACGAGGGCCAGCGGCACCTGTGGCAACAGGCTCTTGCCAAGCCGCCGCAGCGAGCGGCCCGATGGCGCGGCGGCACGGGTGGATGACGGGGCCGCGTGCGGGGTCGCCCTCCGAATGAGCCGCATGCCAAGCATCCCCGTATTTTCGCAGATAGGCCTGCCGCGACACATCGACCCGGACGCGACCCTTCGAGCGACGGCGGGTCACCCGATCGTCGGCAGCCTGATCACGAATCGCACGGCGGCGCACGGCCCTGCTCATGGTCGTCGGCCTTGTACCGAGGGCGCGGGCGGCGGCCGTGAAGCTCAGCGGGTCAACGGCCCCGCAGTACGTCTCGGTTGCGTTGAGGGTCGCGCCATCGGACTTTCAAGCCGGATGGATCATCGCTGGGGCATGTCCTTGGCCGAATAGCCCAGGCTCACTGTCGCGTCATCGGGTATGGGGGGCATCATCGCGTTCCAGGCCTCCCATTGCATGCGCATCGCCGCCAGGCGTTCGGGCTCGAGCGGGGCACGATTGGCGCGCTCGCGCTCGTCGGTCTCGACGTCGAAGAGGTAGTCGTGGCCGTCGACGTGCAGGTATTTCCAGCGCCCGTCGCGCAGCGCGCGCTGGCTGCGGTGCTTCATGCGCCAGGCCATCGCGCGTTCGAACGTCGGGCCGCCTTCGAGCACCGGCAGCAGCGAGATGCCGTCCAGTGGATAGTCGGGATGCGGCGCGACGCCGGCCGCGGCCAGCATCGTCGCCGACCAGTCCATCGTCAGGCAATGCTGATCGCTCACCGTCCCGGGGGCGATGCGCGCGGGCCATTGCGCGACCCAGGGCACACGGATGCCGCCCTCGGTGAGGTCCATCTTGCCGCCCACCAGCGGCCAGTTGTCGGAATAGCGTTCGCCGCCGTTGTCGCTCGTGAAGACGATCAACGTGTCGTCGGCGACGCCCGCGCGCTCGAGCGCCGCGAGCACACGCCCGATGCCCTCGTCCATGTGGTGGATCATGCGTTGGTAGACGTGGATGCTGCCGCCGTGCAGGTGGAAGAGATTGCGCTTGACCTCCTCGACGAGCGCGGCGTCGTCGCGCGTTTCCCAGGGCCAGTGCGGCGCCGTGTAATGCAGGCTGAGGAAGAAGGGTGCCTCTGCGCCGCCGACGCGACCCAGCCAGTCCTCGGCGCGTTCGGTGATGAGGTCGGTGAGGTAGCCCTGGCGTTCGACCTCGGCCTCGCCCTCCCAGAGGTCGTGCACGCCGGCGCTGCTGTGATGGCTGAAGTAATCGACGCCGCCCGACATCG
>CAIWPS010000081.1 GCA_903914615.1 uncultured beta proteobacterium
AGCGCCCGTTCGGCCTCGGCGCTGTCCTCGGGCCCGGGCGGCGGCGGTGGTGGCGGTGCGGCGGCATCGTCCTCGCTCGGGGCAGGCGGTGCAGGCTCGGGCGGCGGCGTGGTTTGCGCGGCCGGCTCGGGCGGCGCGGGCAGGGTGGTCGCGCGCGGCGACAACACGAGTCGCGCCGCCAGTTCGGCGTCCTCGGCCTCGACGCGGCGGCCGCCACGCAGTGCGGCGCTGGCGCAGGCCGCACGCCAGGCCAGCCAGGCCGCGCGCGGCGCGGCGATGCCCAGCGCCAGCGTGGCCGCGCACAGGCCTTCGGCGATGGCGGGTTCGAAGGGGATCTGCGGCAGCCGCCGCCGCGCCTGCGCCACGGCTTGGGCATCGGGCGGCAGTTCCTCGGAGTCGCGCAGCGACAACACCACGAGGTCGACGCGGAAGGCCAGCCGGTCGGCCAGCGCCGCGGGCACGCGCTCGTCGTCGCTGGCGCCTTCGTCGAGGGCGACGACGCCGAAGCGCGTTTCGCTGCGCAGCGCCACCCCTTCGCGCTGGCCGTGCACCTCGCCGCGGTCCAGCGCCGCACCCAGGCGCGCCGCCTGGCCGGCCGACAGGCGCTCGGCCATGGCGACGATGAGCAGGCCGCCGTCGCACTGCGCCAGCAGGCCGTTCTGCGCCACCGGCCTGCCCGCGGCCAGCGTGGCGGCGAGGTCCAGGCCGCCGAGCAGGCGGTCGTCGCTAATGTGCAGCGGCATGCGCCGCACCGGCGTGCCCGCCGGCAGCAGCGCGCGCAAATGGGCCAGCCAGCGGTCGCGCACCGGCCCGGCCAGTGCATGCAGCGCCACGCCGCCCAGCCCGGCGGGGTCGACGGCCAGCAGGTTCGCCGCGGCCAGCGCGTCGGACCACTGCCCGGCGCGGCGTTCGGCCTCGTCCACGGCGCGGGCCTAGTCGCCGAGCAACTCGGCCACCGCGCGCTGGACGCGGGCGCTGGCGTCGGTCTCGTCCAGGGGGTCGCGGCGCAGGCGGTGGCGCAGCGCCGGTCCGGCGACCCGCTTCAGGTGCGCCTCGCCGACGGCAGCGTCGCCCTCGAAGGCGGCGAGCGCGCGCGCCGCGCGCATCAGCGTGAGCTCGCCGCGCAGCCCGTCGGTGCCCAGCGCGATGCACAGCTGGGCCGCGCGCGTCAGGGCGAAGTCCGAGACCTCGACGCCCGCCAGCTTCTTGCGCCCGGCGACGATGCGCCGGCGCAGCCGGTCTTCCTCGTGCGCCCATAGATCGCGGAAGGCCGCGCCGTCGCGCTCGTAGGCGTCGCGGCGGCGCACGACGTCGATGCGCTGCGCCAGTTCGGTGGGCGTGCGCACCTCCACGGCGAGGCCGAAGCGGTCGAGCAGCTGCGGCCGCAGCTCGCCTTCCTCGGGGTTGCCGCTGCCGACGAGGACGAAGCGCGCCGGGTGGCGCACCGACAGGCCTTCGCGCTCGACCACGTTCTCGCCCGAGGCGGCGACGTCGATGAGCAGGTCGACGAGATGGTCCTCGAGCAGGTTCACTTCGTCGACGTAGAGGAAGCCGCGATTGGCGCGTGCCAGCAGGCCGGGTTCGAAGGCCTTGATGCCCTGCGTCAGCGCGCGTTCGAGGTCGAGCGCGCCGACGACGCGGTCTTCCGTCGCGCCCAGCGGCAGGTCCACCACCGGCACCGGCACCAGGTGGCTCTTGGGCTTGCCGTTCTTCTTCAGCGTCGGGCAGTCCTCGCAGCGCGGCTGGGTGTCTTCGGGGTCGCAGCTGTAGCGGCAGCCGACGACGGCTTTCATCGGCGGCAGCAGCGCGGCCAGCGCGCGCACCGCGGTGGACTTGCCGGTGCCGCGGTCGCCGAAGACGAGCACGCCGCCGATGCTGGGGTCGACGGCGGCGATGATCATGGCGAGCTTCATCTCGTCCTGGCCGACGATGGCGGTGAAGGGGAAAGCGTGTGCCATGGGGGGAGCGGAGCGCTGCCTTTCAGTGGGATGAAGTGGGGTGCTCGGGGCCGGCCAGGTGCCGCCGTGCACGGCGCAGCATCAGCACCACGGCCAGCGCGATGAAGGGCAGGGCGATGCCGACGGCCAGCTCGGGCGCGACGTGCAGGCCGGCGTAGCTGGCGGCCTTGGCCAGGTAGCCGAAGAGGCCGGCGACGTAGTAGACGATGGCCGCCACCGACAGCCCCTCGACCGTCTGCTGCAGCCGCAGCTGCAGCCTGGCGCGGCGGTCCATCGACGCCAGCAGCGCCTGCGTCTGGCGTTCGCGCGCGATGTCCACGCGCGTGGAGAGCAGGCTGCTGGCGCGCGCCACGCGCTCCGACAGCCCGGCCAGTCGCTGCTGCACCGAACGGCAGGTGGCCACCGCGGGCGTGAAGCGGCGGGCCATGAATTCCTCGATCGTCGGCACCGCGGGCAGGCGCTGTTCGCGCAGTTCGGCGATGCGGCGCATGACCAGGCCGAAGTAGGCCTCGCAGGCGCCGAAGCGGAACTGGCTGGCGGCCAGGCCGCTCTCGACCTCGGCGGCCAGGCGCGTGAGTTCGTGCAGCAGCGCCTCGTCCTCGCCGACCGCCGGCGCCGCGGTACCGCCCGGGCTGCCCGGGCTGCCGCGGGCGATGTCGTCGGTGAAGCTGGCCAGCGCGCGTTCGATGGCCAGCACGCGCGGCGACTGGCGGCGCGCGATGGGCAGCGCCAGCAGCGCCAGGATGCGGTAGGCCTCGATCTCGAACAGGCGCTGCAGCGTGCGGCCGGCCTGGCGTTCGGTCAGGCTGCGGTCGATGAGCAAGAAGCGCGTGCAGCCGTCGTGGAGCAGGAAGTCGGTGTGGACCACGGCCGCGCCGTCGGCCACCTCGCCGCCGATGACCTGGCCCTCGAAGGCGTCGGCCAGCAGCGTGCCGTCTTCGGCCAGGCTCTGCTGTGCCAGCACTTCGGCATGCACCGCGGCCACGGTGGCGCCGGGCACGGCGGCCAGCCAGCCCTCGGGCAGGCGCGCGGCGGCGCTGCTGCGAAAGGGCGGCGTGCCGTCGCCGGGGGCGATGACGGTGTAGCCCGAGAACTCGCCGTGGCGTTCCCACTTCAGCCGCAGGTTGCCGAACTGGGCGCGGAAATGCGTGGCGCCGGCGGCGGGAGGGTCGATGTCGTGGCGCGCGCACAGCGCGGCGATGTGCGCCAGTTCGCGTCCACGCTCGTCGGCGTCGACCAGCACGGCCACGTAGCTGGCGCGTGCGGGGGCGCGCACCGACTCGGGTGGCCGCGCATGGGCTTCCTCGGCCAGCGTGATTCTTTGCGCGTGATCGGGAGGGAACATCGACATCGGTGAAGTGCGCGCAAGGCCGGTCCGCAGCGCCGCGGGGAGGCAGTATGTCACGCCGCCTGGACAGTTCGGCCGCCGCGGCGGCCGGCCCGGCAAAGAAGCTTTACCGAAGCCGCGGTCCACGCCAGAGGCACCCTGGGCGTTGTCGACGCAGCCGGCACGACGCCGGCACCCCAGCCAACTCAGGAGTACCCCATGGGCCAAACCACGCGCCGCATCTTCCTTCTCTCCATCGCCGCCACCGGCACCGCCATGGCCGCCACGACGGCCCCCGCCGGCGGCCCGGCCAAGGTCGATGAGAAGGACCCGCAGGCCGCGGCGCTGGGCTATGTCAGCGACAGCAGCAAGGCCGACGCCAAGAAGTTCCCGCAGCATGCCGCGACCCAGAAGTGCAGCGGCTGCATGCTGTTCCAGGGCAAGGCCGGCGATGCCACCGGCCCGTGCCCGATCTTCGCCGGCCGCCTGGTCTCGTCGGGAGGCTGGTGCTCTTCGTGGGTGAAGAAGGCGGCTTGAAGCCGCCCGGGCCGCTCTAGCCGCGTTCGGCCGGCGTCGCGCCCTGGGCGTAGTCGCGGATGCGGGTGTAGAGCGAGGTGGCACGCCGCGTCGAGCTTTCCAGTTCTTCCAGCAGCGGTGCCACCGCGGGCAGGGCGCCGCCATCGGCGATGTCCATCGCCGCCAGGCTGGCGTTGGTCAGGATCGCGGCGATGAGCTCGTCCGCCCCCAGGCTGCCGCCTTCGCGCGGCCGCCCGTCCAGGCCGCGGCCGACTTTCGACAGCGACGCTTCCAGGTGGTCGCGCGCGGCGTCGGCGCGCTTGGTCTCGGTCAGGTCCTCGAAGATGAAGATCAGGCCCAGCAGCGAGCCGTCGCGCGCCGGCACGGGTTCGGCGCGCAACGCCACCGGCAGCGCCTGGCCGCCATCCAGCTGCAGCGCCAGTTCGCCGCGCCAGGCCCGCCGTTCGGCCTGGGCCTGGGCCACGGCCTGCTGGGCCAGGGCCGGGTTGACGAAGCGGGCCAGCAGCGCGGTCAGGCTGGCGCAGTCCTCGCGCGTGCAGCGCGCCAGGGCCAGGAAGGCGTCGTTGGCATAGAAGACGCGGCGGGCGGTGTCTGCCACCACCACCGCTTCCATCGACGCCGTCACCGACGCCCGCACCTGCGCCAGCTGGTGCTCGGCGATGAGCAGCCGCACGGCATTGACCTGCACGATGATGTCCACCAGCGCGTCGCCAAAGGCGCGGCCGAGGGCGATGTCGGCGCCGGTCCAGGGCTGCGAGGTGCCGCGCACGAGCTCCGACCAGGCGGCGAAGCTGCGCCGCGGCGACAGCTCCAGCGGGTCGTCGTTCACCATCGGCTTGGCCGGGTTGCCGGCCCAGGTCACCGACAGCAGCTGTTCCTTGCGGAACCACAGCAGCAGGTCGGGCCGGCCATCGCGCAGGGCGTTGGACAGGCGCACGGCCAGCACGCCGCTGGCGGTGGGCGTCAGCGAGGCCAGCGCCGGGTTGGCGCGCACCACCGACGAACAGGCGAAGGCGCCGTCCACGAAGGGCTGGGTCTCGACCCATTGCAGCAGCGCGCGCAGCTCGGGCGTGGAAGGGGCTTCGCCGCAGCTCAGCGTCTGGCCTTCGTGGAACAGCGCCGCGCCGGTGGCTTCCAGAGGCTGCAACAGCGTGCCCGGGTGGCGGAACAGCGCCAGCCGCCAGTCGCCTTCGGTGCTGGTGGCCTCGACCAGGCGCTGTTCGAGCCGCCGCACCTGGATCGCGACCTGCGCGCGGGCGTAGTTCTCGATCGCGGTGATGCGCGTGGCGGTGACCTCGGCGATGAGGTCGGCGGCAGCGCGCACCGGCGCACGCAGGTTGCGCGGCTGGTAGTGGTGGCAGGCGATCAGGCCCCAGAGCTTGCCTTCGCGCACCAGCGACACCACCAGGGTCGCCGTCACGCCCATGTTCTTCAGGTACTGCAGGTGCAGCGGCGACATGCTGCGCAGGTAGCACATCGACATGTCCAGGTCGCCGCCGCCGGCGGGCCGCAGGCGCGGCTCGATGGCCGCCGGCACATAGTCGACATCGACGAGCACGCGCACGCGGTTGCGGATGTAGAGGTCGCGCGCGCGCTGTGGGATGTCGGTGGCCGGGTAGTGGTGGCCGAGCAGCGAGTCCAGGCGCATGTCGCGCGCCTCGGCGATGATCTTGCCGTGGCCTTCGGGGTCGAACTTGTAGACCATCACACGGTCGTAGCCCACCAGTTCGCGCACGCTGCGCACCACGGCGTCGGCCAGGGTGCCGATGGTCGATGCCTCGCTCAGCCGCTGCACGGCGCCGCTCAGGCGGGTCAGCAGCTCGGGGCCCTCGAGGGCCACCGTCGCCGCCATGTGCCATGCCGCCGGCGCCCCGCCCAGGGGCTCGAGTTCGGCGATCAGGGCACCGTCGCTGCCGCGGTGCAGCTGGCCCTCGAGCTCGATCTCGCGCCCGTCGACGCGGATGCGGCAGCGCAGCGGCGCGCCTTCCGCCAGTTCGTCTTCCGCGAGCAGCTCCTGCACGCGTTCGGCGGCGTCGCCGCCGAGCTCGGCCAGCAGCGCGCCGACGAGCCAGGGCAGCGGCCGCCCGAGCAGGGCCGTCGAGTTGTTGCTGGCCTGCACGATGCGCAGCTGTGGCTCCTGCAGCACCCACAGCACGCCATGCGGCTGCACCGAGCCGGCGAGGTGGATGAGCTCGCGGTCGCAATTGCTGAGGTCGGCCTGGCCGAAGGGCGGTGGTCGTTGCACGCTGTGGGTACTGCTACAGGGGCTACAGGGGGCGATCAACGGGCGCCGGGTGGGGCCTCGTCGCGGGAGGTGGCGGGCGGCCGACGGTGACGCAGCACCCTTGCGACCGCCACGCCCAGGAGCTGTGCCGCCGCCGCGGCGTCGCCACCGCTGCGCTGCAAGGCGGCTTCGACGAAGCTGTGCTCGGCCAGCGCGCGGGCGCGCCGCAACAGCTGCGGCAGGTCCTGGCGGCCGAGCTCGTCCTGCAAGGCCGCCAGCCCGAGCTGCAGCGGCAGCGCATCGGCGTCCTGCCCCAGCGCACCGGCCGCGGCCGCGCGCGGGCGCAGCGTGATGCCGATGCATTCCTGGTCGCCTTCGGTCAGCAGCACCGCCGACATCTCCAGCGCCCGGTCGGGCGCCGCGGCCTGGTGCAGCTCCACGCCCCGCGCTTCGGCCACGCCCTGCGCCTGTACCGTGTCGATCAGGCGCTGCAGTGCCTCGGGGGCGATCCACTGCGTGATCGCCTGGCCGCGCAGCGCGGCTTCGGACCCGGCCTGCACCCAGCGCAGGAAGGCCGGGTTGGCCAGGCGCACGCGGCCGCTGGCGTCGGTGACGACGATGGCTTCGTCGTGGGCATCGACCAGGCGGGCCAGCGAAACGTCGCGCGACGAGCCGGTCTCGGGCGCGCTGCGCACGCGCACCAGCAGCCGCATGGTGTCGTCGGTGCGGAAGGGCGTGGCGGCGACGCCGACGCCGCTGCCGTCGTCCAGCCGCGCCGCGATTTCCAGCGGCCGCGGGCTGCTGCGTGCCGCCGTCAGCAGCGCCTGCACGGCGCCGCGGCTGGGGCCGTTGAAGACCGCCGTCAGCAGCTGCCCGGCCAGCGGCTGCGCCGCCGCGAGCATCGTTGCCGCCATCGGGTTGGCCTCGATGATCTCCAGCGACAGTGCGTCGACCGTGAGCACGGCGTCGTTGGCGACCTGGAACAGCAGCCGGTAGCGCGCTTCGGCCTGGCGCGCCTGCCAGTAGCCGCGTTCCAGTTCCTGCTGGCTGTCGACGAAGCGTTGCTGGATGGCGGCGACGGCGCGCAGGTCGCGCCCCACCGCCAGCACCGGCCCGTGCTCGCCCAGCCGGACCGCGGTGTAGGCCACCGGGATGCCGTCCGCGTTGCCGCCGAGGTGGTTGATCTCGCGCCGGCGCGCCACGCCGCTGGCAGCGAGGTCGCCGAGCAGGCCTTCCACCTTGCGCCGCGTCTCGCCGGTGACGGTGTCGATCCAGGGCCGGCCGACCCAGGCCGCGGCGGCTGCACCCATGGGGGCCGCGCTGCTCTGCAGCACGCGCAGGATGGTGCCCTGCCCGTCGAGCACCAGGGCGATGTCGCTGGACAGCGAGACGAAGGCCTGCGCCAGCGCTTCGACATGCGGCGCCAGCAGGTCAAGCCCGATGGCAGGCCCGGTCCCCGCGGGCCGCGCCGTTCCCACTTCGCCTTCACCGCGCATGGCTGTTCGTCCCCGCACCGCATCCCGCGCCGGAAGGCGCGGGGGCTGGCCGCACTGGACCAGTTCAGCCGCGATTGTGCAAGCGGAATTGCACGGGGGTGGTGCTCAGGCGCGAGCGCGCAGCCACCAGTCCAGGCCATGCGCCGCTCCGGCACAGGCCAGCCACAGCGGCAGCCAGGCGCTGGCGCGCTGCAGGGCCTGCAGCGCCAGCGCCAGGAAGAGGCCGGCCAGCGCCGCCGGCCCCATGCGGCGCAGCAGACCGCGGCGCCTGCCCAGCGCCGCCAGGCCGGCCAGGCCGACGAGTTCGAAGGCGATCACCGCGAGGACGAAGCCGACCAGGCGCTCGGGGTCGATGGGCATAGGCACGACGGCAGCCAGGGCCGGGCTCAGACGCGGGCCAGGCCCAGCAGGTGCGCCATGTCCTTGAAGAAGATGCGCACATGGGCCATGGGCCTGGCGCGAACCAGGGCCTTGTTCATGTAGGCGTCGAAGGTCAGCTGCTGCACGTCGCGGTCGCGGCAGATGCTGACGAAGCGCTCGCGCCGCTTGTCGCTGCTGTACCAGAAGCGCTGCATCATGCCCAGCACCCAGAACACCTTGCCGTGCTCGCGCATGAACTGCTTGCGCGCCAGCGCCAGCGCCTTGGGCTGGCGGGTGAGCAGGAACTCCTGCACCGCCACGGCCGCCATGCGGCCGCCGGCCATGGCGTAGTAGATGCCCTCGCCACTGGCTGGCGCGACGACGCCGGCGGCATCGCCGGCCAGCACCACGTCGCGGCCGTTGTCCCAGCGCGGCAGCGGCTTCATCGGGATCGGCGCGCCTTCGCGGCGCAGGGTCTCGGCGTCGCCCAGGTTCGCGGCCTGGCGCAGCTCGCCGACGGCATGGCGCAGCGAGAAGCCCTTGTCGGCGCTGCCGGTGCCCACGCTGAGCGTGCCGCCATGCGGAAACACCCAGCCGTAGAAGTCGGGCGAGAGCTGGCCGCGGTAGTAGACGTCGCAGCGCGAGCCGTCGTAGCCCGGCGGCGGCTCGGCCGGGGCGCGGATGATCTCGTGGTAGGCGAAGACGAACTGGCCGCGGTCCGACCCTGGCACTTCCTGGCGCGCGACCTCGGAGCGTGCACCGTCGGCGCCGATGACGGCCCGGGTGCGCACGCTGCGCATCTCGGGTGGCGCGGCCTCGCCGCGGCGGCGCACGCTGCGCGCCTCGTAGTGCAGGCGGCGCACGCCGTCGGCGTCGGTGCTCAGGTGCTTGTAGATGCCGGTCTCGCGCTCGGCGCCGTGGTCTGCGGCGCGCACGCGCAGCCATTCGTCGAACTGGTCGCGGTCGACCATGCCGACGAAGCCGCCCTCGATGGGGATGTCGACCTTCGCATCGGCCGGCGAGACCATGCGGGCCGAGCGCGCGCGCGCCACCAGCAGGTGGTCGGGGATGGCGAAGTCCTTGATCAGCCGCGGCGGTATGGCGCCGCCGCAGGGCTTGGTGCGGCCGGCGCGGTCGAGCAGCAGCACGCGGTGGCCGCGGCGGGCGAGGTCGTCGGCGGCGGTGGCGCCGGCGGGGCCGCCGCCGACCACGACGACATCGTATTCACGTTCGGTGGCTGGGTTCATGGCGCTCCCTTCGGTACGGCCAGGTGCAGTTCGGAGCCCGGTCGCGACCGGGCCGGCGTGGAGGCAGCCGCTGCCGGCTGCGGTGCGATCTTCAGGGCCAGCGCCGCCGACGCGAGGAACATCAGCCCCTCGACGAAGAACACGCTGGCGTAGGCCGGGCCCAGGCTGCCGATGAGCCAGCGCGCGAGGTCGCTGGCGGCGGCGCCGAAGAGCCCGCCGAGCGCGAAGCCCAGCGCCTGCGCGGCGCCCCACAGGCCCATGCGCACGCCTTCGCGGCCGCCGGCGCCGGCACCGGCCAGGTTCATCATCGAACCGACGGCGGCGATGGAAAAGGCGCCGTTGGCCACGCCCATCAGGAAGACGTTGGCGCGCAGCGGCCAGGCCGGCGCCGTGAGGCCGCTGGCGACGAGGCCGAACAGCGCCAGCGCCGAGGCCAGGCAGCCGCCGGTGGTCCAGGCCCGCGTGCTGCCCAGGCTGTGGCCGGCGACACGGCGGCCGGCCAAGGCCGCCAGCAGCATGCCGGCCAGCGTGCCGCCGTGCTGGACGCCGGAGAGCTGGGTCGAGGCCCCGGGCGTGAAGCCGAAGACGGCGCCGGCATAGGGCTCGAGGATGAGGTCCTGCGTGCTGTAGGCCAGCATCGAGAGGAAGACGAAGAGGGTGAACAGACGCGCCTGCGGGTCGGCCCAGACTTCGGCCAGCGCCATGCGGAAGGGCCGGGTCGCCGCCGCGGGCGCGGCCGCGCTGGCGAGCGCCGGGCCTTCGAGGCCCCACATCGCCGCCATCGCCAGCACCAGCGCGAAGGCCGAGACGGCAGCACAGACGCCGACCAGGCGCTGCGGCGTGTACGGGTCCAGCCACCGGCCGGCCAGGCTGGCGGTGACGGCGAAGCCTGCGATCATCATCACCCAGACCACGGCCGCGGCGCTGGCGCGGCGGGGTTCATCGACACGCTTGGCCAGCAGCACCAGCAGCGAGGTGCCACCGGCGCTGACGCCCAGGCCCACCAGCGCGTACGACAGCACGGCCAGCGCGATGCCGGCTTCGCGCTGGGTGCCCATCATCGCCGTGGCCAAGGCCGCGCCCAGGCCGCCCAAGGCCAGCACTGCCACGCCGCCGACGATCCACGGCGTGCGCCGCCCGCCGACGTCGGAGCCGAAACCCATGCGCGGCCGCGTCGCCTGCACCGCATAGTGCAGTGCCACCAGCAGACCCGGCAGCAGCGCCGGCAGCGCCAGTTCAACGACCATGACGCGGTTGAGCGTGGAGGTGGTCAGCACCACCACCGCGCCCAGCGCTGCCTGCACCAGCCCCAGCCGGGCGATGCCGAACCAGCCCAGGCCCCGGGTCGAGCCGCTGTTCACAGGCCCCCTTGCGCGCCCAGGCCGCGCAGCGCGAAGGCGCTGACCAGCATGCCGGCGACGAACAGCGGCACGCCGAAGCCGCTGTACCACAGCGCCCAGCGCCGCGGGTCGGAAAGGAAGCGCCGCATCATCAGCGCCTGCGTCGCCAGCAGGCCGGCGATGCCCAGCGCATGCCAGGGCTGCTGCCACAGCAGCAAGAGGGCGATGACGGCGACCTGCGGCAGCGCCATGATCCAGCAGGCGGCCCGCGCGGCGCCCTGCACGCCCAGTTGCACCGGCAAGGAGCCCACGCCCATCTGGCGGTCGCCCTCGATGGACTTGAAGTCGTTGAGCGTCATGATGCCGTGGGCGCCGGTGCTGTACAGCGCGGCCAGCGCCAGCGAGTGCAGGCTGGGCATCGCGCCGCCGGCCATCACGGCCGCGCCGGTGATCCAGGCCAGGCCCTCGTAGCACAGGCCGCAGGCAGCGTTGCCCCACCAGCCGTTCTCCTTCAGGCGCAAGGGCGGCGCACTGTAGGCCCAGGCCAGCACGAGGCCGAAGGCGGCGGCGGCGAAGCCCCAGGGGCCGAGCGTGAGCGCCACCAGCAGCGAAAGCAGGGTCCAGGCGACCGCCACGTAAAGCCCCCAGCGGCCCGGCATGCGGCCGGAGGGAATGGGGCGCTGCGGCTCGTTGATGGCGTCGACATGGCGGTCGAACCAGTCGTTGACGGCCTGGCTGGTGGCGCACACCAGCGGCCCGGCGAGCAGGATGCCGCAGACGATGAGGGCCAGCCGGCCCTGCAAGGGCAGGCCCGAGGCGACGACGCCGCAGCCGAAGGCCCACATCGGCGGAAACCAGGTGATGGGCTTGAGGAGCTCGGCGATGGCCGAGGGTGCCGGGAGTGCCATGGCGCAAATGCTGCGCGAGACACATCGCAGTGTCAACTACGGTTTACACCAGACCGGGCTGCGAACCGGGTCTTCGATCGGTCCTCAGGCTTCCTCGTCGGCGGCCTGGTCGGCGAGGCCGAAGCGCCGCAGCTTGACGTACAGGCTCTGCCGGGACAGGCCCAGCAGCAGCGCGGCCGACGCGCGGTTGTCGCCCGTCATCTCCAGCGCGGTCTCGATGCAGAGCTGTTCGATGAGGTCGGTGGTCTCGGAGACGATCTCCTTCAGCGGCACATTGCCCACCAGCTCGGCGAGGTCGTCGGCCGAGCGCGCGATGGGCGCGTTGCCGGCGGCCGGGGTGCGCAGCCGGCGCTCGATGTTGCGGATGGCGAAGGCGAGCACGGGGTCGTCGGCCGGCGGCAGTGCCGAAGCGGCGATCTCGACCTCGGTGCTGGCGCCGTACTCGCCGCGCACGCCGGTCACGAAGAGCCCCACCGAACCGCGCTGGCGCAGGTTGGTGATGAGCACGCCGAGCTCGACGCCGGTGCGGCCGACCCAGCGGTCCAGCATCTGGCCGCGCACCTGGTCCTCGGCGCTGACCTGGGCCAGCGCGACGAAGGCGCGGTTGGCCGACAGCACGCGGCCCTGGGCGTCGGTGAAGACCAGGGCATCGGTCGAGTTCTGGACGTAGGCGCGCAGCGCCGACTCCAGGCTGGCCGGCACTGCGGCGGCGCGGCTGCCGGCAGCGGCCTTGGCGCGCCGCGCCGGCAGCGCCTGCGCGAGCGGCGTCAGGCGCACCAGCACGAAGGCGCTTTCCTCTTGCCGGAACACCGAAGCCGAGACCATCACCTCGGTGCTGCGGTCGGCGCACAGCGCACGCACCGGCTCGCGGCTGCCTATCGACCGCGCTGCCGCCAGCAAGGCCTGCAAGGGCTCGGCAAAGCGGGCCTCGAAGAGCGACGCCAGCGGGGCATCGACGAGCCTGCCGCGGCTGTCGCCGCACAGCGCCACGGCCGCCGGGTTGGCTTCCAGCACCTTCTGCGTCAGCCCGTCGACGATGAGCACCGCCTCGCCCGAGGTCTGGAACAGATGGCGGTAGCGCGTCTCGGCCTCGCGAAAGCGCCAGTAGTCGCGCTCCATCGCCTGCTGGGCTTCGATCAGCCGCTTCTGCAGCGCGACGGTGGCGCGCAGGTTGCGGCCGAAGGCGACGATGCAGCCCTTGCCGCCGCTGCGGCCGCGACCGGCCGGGCGCGCGCCGTCCAGTCGCACCGCCGAGTACAGCAGCGGCAGGTCGTCGCCGTCCTTGACCGGGTGATTGACCTGGCGCCAGCGCGCGTCGCTGGCCGCGGCCAGGGCATCGCGCAACAGGGCCTCGACCTTCTGCCGGCTCTCGACCGTGACCGTCTGCACCCAGGGCCGGCCCAGCCATTCCTGGGCCATTTCAGTGGAAAGGTCGGGGTCCTGCACCACCAGGTCGACGATGGTGCCCTCGTCGTCCAGCACCAGGGCGATGTCGCTCGAGGCCTCGACCAGGCGCGACGCGCTCTTTGCGTCAAGTTCGCCCAGCAAGGTCCGGCGCGCCGTGCCGGCGGTCATGGTTGGCGGGCTCGAGATGACATGCCGCGGTCAGCCACGCGTGTGGTTCCTGTATTGGAGGCTAGTGGGTGGCTGACGCGCAGGACACAGCAGGTGTCAACTTCGCGCGACTGCCGAACCGATCAGATTCTCCGCCATAACCGGGGCCTCCTTGGCGTCGCGCGCGGTGCCGTCGGCGCCGACCTCGGCCACCCACTCGGGATGGATGGCAAACAGGGGGCCGCCCACGAGCACGACCAGACCGGGATTGCGGCTCGCGCGGCGCACGCCGGCCACGGCCTCGCGCAGCCAGGGCAGCCGCACTTCGCTGCCGACGGAAAAACCGACGAGGTCGAACCATTCGGCGCGCACGCGGGCCACGGGGTCGCGCGCCGCGCCGCCGGGGCCGCCGTGGATCTCCCAGCCCGCACGGCGGAAGAACTCAGCGACGATCGAAAGCCCGAAGCTGTGGTGCTCGTCCGGCGGCTGCGCCAGCATCGCGCGGCGGCCGTTGACCGGGTGCTGGACTTCGGCACCGAAGGCCGGGCTGAGCTCGCGCAGCACACGCTGCAGCCGGCCCAGGCCGACGGTGACGGTGGAGAAGTCGCAGAGGTCCTGGTTCCACAGCTCGCCCAGCTGCCGCGCCGCCGAGGCGAACAGGTGCAGGTACAGCGATTCGACCGTGCTGCCGCGCACGCGCATGCTGTCGATGACGCGCGCCACGCCGGCCTCCGACTCGTCGATCAGGCAGGCCGTGAACGCGGCGACCTCGGCCTCGGTCGGGATCCGGTCAGGCTGCGTCGCGCGGGCGGGCAGCCGGTGCGACTGCGCCAGGCGCGGGATCACGTCGAGTTCGAGCGCGCGCACCAGCTGGCCGACCTGCGCCCCGGACGAGGAACGACTGCCGTCCACCGTCGACCAGGGGGACGCGGGCTGGTCCTGGGTCCAGGCGCCCGCGTCGGAAATGAACGCGGACAGAGAGTTGTCAGAACTTCGACGACCCGGCATGGGTCCCTCCTGGTGCCGCGCGACGAAGCCATCGTCAGGCTGCTCGAACTCATCGAGGGCACTGTGCAGAACGAAAGAGCTTGACCGCATGGTGATGGCGCTCAAGAGACGTCTGCTGGCTGCGGCCCGACTTCAGCGGCCGCCTCACCCCAGGTGAATGGCTGCCGACAGCGGAGGGTTTTACTCCTCGGCCGCACCGAGGTCAAAGCCCGGCTGTCGGTGTTTTCACCAAGGCCGACCGGCGGCCGACCCGACCCCCGGGCCGGCAGCGCACGGCGCCGGCAGCAAGCGCCATCGGAGCCCGTGGAAGCAACTGACATACCGTCTCCTTGCTGGCTTTCGCCGGGCCGCCTGGGGTGCCCGCGCCGCCCGATGAAGCAGGCTGCGCTGTGCAAATGATCGACGGCACGGGATCGACTGTCAAGAGAAAATGACGTCAACCATGATTGACACTTTCCCGGACACGCTCTAGTCTCGATCCCATCGAAGGGCCCCGCCACCAGTTGCGGTCCCGATGGCAAAGCGGAGATGGCATCGATGACGCACCGAGAGGCAGCAGTACCGCCTTCAAGGCAGCCTCTGTACACGGCCGAGCAGCGCAAGCGGCGCGACGAAAGCGGCTGGACGCTGGTCCAGGGCCTGCTGGCCCCGCTGCAGTTCCTGGTCTTCCTGGCGAGCCTGGGGCTGGTGCTGCGCTTCCTGTTGACGGGCCAGGGGCTGTTCGCGGCCTCGATGTCGGTGGTCGTCAAGACCTGCGTGCTCTACCTCATCATGGTCACCGGCGCGATCTGGGAAAAGGTCGTCTTCGGACGCTACCTGTTCGCGCCCGCCTTCTTCTGGGAAGACGTGTTCAGCATGCTGGTGATGACCCTGCACACGGCCTACGTGGTGGCGCTGTTCACCGACGCGCTGACGCCGCACCAGGGCATGCTGCTGGCGCTGGCCGCCTACGCCAGCTACGTCGTCAACGCCGGCCAGTTCGTCTGGAAATTGCGGCTGGCGCGCCTGGACATGGCGCGTGCCGACGCGCTGCCGCAGGGTTCGGCCGCATGACGCCGGTGATCCAGCTGCACCCCGAGAACGCCGCCGGTGGCGGCTGCGCCACCGCGCCGGTGCTTCGCGAGCGCGGCCAGCGCGAGGTCTTCTGCGGCCTCACCGGCATCGTCTGGCTGCATCGCAAGATCCAGGACGCCTTCTTCCTCGTCGTCGGCTCGCGCACCTGTGCCCACCTGGTGCAGTCGGCGGCCGGGGTGATGATCTTCGCCGAGCCGCGCTTCGCCACCGCCATCATCGACGAGCGCGACCTCGCCGGCCTGGCCGACGCCAACGAGGAACTCGACCGCGTCGTTACCCGCCTGCTCGAACGCCGGCCCGAGATCAAGACCCTGTTCCTGGTCGGCTCCTGCCCTTCCGAAGTCATCAAGCTCGACCTCTCGCGCGCCGCACAGCGCCTGACGCAGCGCTTCCTGCCCGCGGTGCGCGTGCTGAACTACTCCGGCAGCGGCATCGAGACCACCTTCACGCAGGGCGAGGACGCGTGCCTGGCCGCGCTGGTGCCCACGCTGCCCGCGGCCGACGCCGCCGCGCCGGCCGCGCTGGTCGTCGTCGGCACCCTGCCCGACGTCGTCGAGGACCAGTTCGCGCGCCTGCTCGCGGCCATCGGCGTGCCCCAGGTGCGCTTCCTGCCGGCCCGCCACGCCGCCGAGATGCCGGCCGTGGGTGCGCGCACGCGCTACCTGCTGGCCCAGCCCTTCCTGGCCGACACGGCACGGGCGCTGGAACAGCGCGGCGCCACCCGCATCGCCGCACCTTTCCCGCTGGGCGTCGAAGGCACCACGCGCTGGCTCGAAGCCGCGGCGCAGGCCTTCGGTATCGGCGCCACGCGGGTCGCCGCCGTGACGGAAGCGGCGCGCACGCGGGCTACCGCGGCGCTGGCGCGCCAGCGTGCCGAGCTGCAGGGCAAGCGCGTCTTCTTCTTCCCCGACTCGCAGCTGGAGCCGCCCATCGCGCGCTTCCTGGCGCGCGAACTCGGCATGCGCCTGGTCGAGGTCGGCACGCCCTACCTGCACCGCGAGCTCCTCGCCGAAGAGCTGGCCCTGCTGCCTGCCGGCACGATGCTCAGCGAAGGCCAGCATGTCGACAAGCAGCTCGACCGCTGCCGCGCCGAGCGCCCCGACATCACCGTCTGCGGCCTCGGCCTGGCCAACCCGCTGGAAGCGCAGGGCCTGACGACCAAGTGGTCGATCGAGCTCGTGTTCACGCCCATCCACGGCTACGAGCAGGCCGCCGACCTGGCCGAGCTGTTCGCGCGGCCGCTGCGCCGGCGCGAGCTGCTTTCCGCCTAGCGCGCCCGAGCCCGCCATGCAACTCACGCTCTGGACTTACGAAGGCCCGCCGCACATCGGCGCGATGCGCGTCGCCACCGGCATGCGCGGCCTGCACTACGTGCTGCACGCGCCGCAGGGCGATACCTACGCCGACCTGCTGTTCACGATGATCGAGCGGCGCGACCGGCGCCCGCCCGTCACCTACACCACCTTCCAGGCGCGCGACCTCGGCGGCGACACCGCTGAGCTGTTCAAGTCCGCGGCGCGCGAGGCCTACGAGCGCTTCCAGCCGCAGGCCATGATCGTCGGCGCCTCGTGCACCGCCGAGCTGATCCAGGACGACCCCGGCGGCCTGGCCAAGGCGCTGGACCTGCCGATTCCCGTCGTCGCGCTCGAGCTGCCGGCCTACCAGCGCAAGGAAAACTGGGGCGCGGCCGAGACCTTCTACCAGCTGGTGCGCGCGCTGGCCGGCAAGCAGCTTCCCCCGCCCGGCAGCCGGCGCGAGCGGCCCGAAGGTGCCAAGGCGCGCTGCAACCTGCTCGGCCCCACCGCACTGGGCTTCCGCCACCGCGACGACGTCGCCGAGGTCACCCGG
>CAIWPS010000082.1 GCA_903914615.1 uncultured beta proteobacterium
GTCTGCAGCAGGGTCTGCGAGATGAGCTGAGGGTCGCGCCGGATCAGCCGCCATTCCTTGGCCAGCACATTGCGCCACAGGCCGGCACGCAGACGCAGGCGGCCCGTCGCCGCTGGCACGGCGCTGCGCAGGGCGCTGCCGGTCACCGACTCCTGCGTTCCGGCCAGGAAGCGCCGCTGCGCCAGCCCCGTCACCGCCCAGAAGCCGCCCACGCCCAGCACCAGCACGGCGGCCAGCGGCCCCGGCTCGCCCAGCAGCGCCCGCCCGGGCAGCCACAGCGGGCTGTCCGCGGCCAGCGGGCCGCCACTGCCCAGCCAGCCCATCACCTTCAGCGCGATGCGCCGTTGGGTGTCGGCGCCCACCAGGTTATGGGACTGGGACATGAGGAAGAGCGCCGCGCCGACCACCGCGCCCAGCAGCTGCGCCGCCGTGCGCGCGCGGCGTGCGCCCAGCAGGCGCACCAGGCTCAGGGTGCTCAGGATGCCCAGTGCGGCCACGGCCAGGGCCAGCGCCAGCAGCACCGGGTAGATCGCCAACAGCCCGGGCCGCCCGGTGACGAGGCCGGCATCGGCCAGCGGTGCCAGCAGCAGCAGGTAGGGCGTGGCACAGCTCAGCGCCACGCCCAGTCCGCGCACCACGAACACGCTGCGCGGCGGCAGCGGCGAAGCCAGCAGCAGGTCGAGGTCGCCGCGCACGAAGAGCACGTTGACCGACTGCATCATGGCCTGCGACAGCATCAGCGTCATCAGCAGCCAGGCCAGGGCGCCGACGCCGACGGCGGCCTGCGGCGGCACCGCCACGCCGCGCAGCCGGCTCATCAGCAGGTAGGCGCCGAGGTGCAGCGCCAGCCAGGCGGCACCGCCGACGATGCCCAGCACCCACATCCTGCGCACGCCCAGGCCGCGCCAGGCCAGGCGCAGCTCGTGCCGCAGCAGCCACGGCGCCGAGCCGATGCGGACGATCACGCCGCGCTGCCCGTCAGCTGCAGGAAGACGTCCTCCAGCGTGGCGTCGGCGCCGCCGCGCGTGGCGGCGGCAGCGCGCAGTTCGTCCAGCGTGCCCTGCGCAATGATGCGGCCGCGCTGGATGATGCTGATGCGCTGCGCCAGCCGCTCGGCCACCTCCAGGATGTGGGTGGTCAGGACCACCGTGTGCCCTCGCCTCACGCGCGCCAGCAGCAGGTCCTTGACCTGCCGCGCCGCGGCTGCGTCCAGACCGGTGAGCGGCTCGTCCAGGATCAGCACCTGCGGGTCGTGGATGAGCGCACCGGCCAGCGCGAGTTTCTGCCGCATGCCGCGGGAGAAACCCTCCACCAGCTCGCGCGTGTGGTCCCACAGGTCCAGCCAGCGCAGCAATTCCTCGGCGCGCGGCGCCGCCAGCGCCGGCTCGATGCCCCACAGGCCGGCGACGAACTCCAGGTACTCGACGGGGCGCAGCTTGCCGTAGAGCAGCGGGTCGTCGGGCAGGAAGGCCAGCACCTGCTTGGCCTGCGTCGGCGCGGTGGCGATGTCGTGGCCGAGGATCTGCACGCTGCCGAACTCGGCCTTCAGCAGGCCGGCGACGATGCGCAGGGTGGTCGTCTTGCCGGCCCCGTTGGGGCCCAGCAGGGCATGGAATTCGCCGCGCGGGATGACGAGGTCGAGGTGATCGACCGCCACCTTGGCGCCGAAGTGCCTGACCAGGCCGGAGATACGCAGCGCCGCGACGTCGGTCGTGTCTGTCATCGCGACATCGTAGCCCGCGATGCGCGCGGCTTCGACCACTGAGGGCGCAAGCCGCGCAGCCCGGAACGGGTCGGGGCGCGGGCGGGTCGCTGCCATCACTCACCGCCGCAACAGCGCCATTGCGCGTAGCCAGTCCGCAGGCCGATGCGCCAAGGCGCCGCGGCCGGGACTGCCGCAGCAGCGCGCCTGCGTTCGTTGCTGCACAGACGGTGGCCTTGCGCCGGCCCAGACTGTGCCCACCCCGAACCGCGGGATGGCGCCCGAACACGGGCCGCCATGACGGCGGCGCGCGGTGGAATTCCCGCCATTCACACACGGAGTCAACCATGAGCAGTTCATCCCTCGCGCCGGTTCGCGATGCAGCGCAAGCGAGCACCGCCGCCCAGGAAACCGCCTTCACTGCCGAAGGGTCTCCTCCGCCTGCGAAGGGCCGCGCGCGCCACGAGCCGGCAGGCACCAAGGCCGGCACCAAGTCCGGCACTCAGGCGCACATGGTGCTGGACCTGAAGGCGATCGAAGAGGCCAAGCGCAGCCTGGACCAGGGTGCCGTGACACCGCACTACGGCCCCTGGCGCGAAGACATCATCCAGCTGCTCAACGACTCGCTGGCCACCGAGCTGGTCTGTGCGCTGCGCTACAAGCGACACCACTTCACCGCCGAGGGCCTGTCGTCGCCCAAGATCGCCGAGGAATTCCTGGTCCACGCGAACGAGGAGACGGCGCATTCGGAGATGCTGGCCAAGCGCATCGTCGAGCTCGGCGGCATGCCTGACTTCTCGCCCGACTCGCTGACACGGCGCAGCCACGCGGCCTACGACGAGTCGCAGGACCTCAAGTCGATGATCAAGGCCAACCTGATCGCCGAGCGGGTCGCCATCGAGAGCTACAGCCAGATGATCGTGCTCATCGGCGACAAGGACTCGACGACGCGCCGCCTGATCGAGGAGATCCTCAGCGTCGAGCAGGCGCACGCCGAGGAACTGCGGGACTGGCTCGCCGCCTGAGCCTGCCCGCTGTCGGTCCACCAAGGGGACAACAGGCAAAGCGGGTCTGCGGCAGCGCCCGCAACGACAGCCGCTGCCCCGGCTACGGAGGCTGGTCACGATGCCTGGCCCACAGGGCCACCCGTCGGACGCCAGGGCTCGCATGGTGGATCACTTTTTTCCGAAGCGGCCCTGTCGGCGCCTGGCGCACATCGGCCTAGTCTTACTGTGTCACAAGCGAAGCCTTGCGTTTACGCGCAGGCAGCAGGGACA
>CAIWPS010000083.1 GCA_903914615.1 uncultured beta proteobacterium
ACCGACCCCAAGGACCCGGTGTGGCAGAAGGCGTTGAAGTTCGTCAGCCGCAACCAGAACCGCAGCGAAAGCAACGACCAGCCCTGGGCCGGCAACGACGGCGGCTTCGTCTACATGCCGGGCTCCAACCCTGCGCAATACGAGAACGGCCTGGCGTCCTACGGCGGCATGACGGCTGCCGGCCTGTTGAGCCTGCTCTTCGCGGGCGCCGACAAGAGCGACCCTCGCGTCCAGGCCGCCCACAAGTGGATCGCCGCGAACTACACGCTGGAGACCAACCCCGGCACCGACAAGAAGCACGGCCTGTTCTATTTCTACAACGTCTACGCCAAAGTGATGCTGGCCTACGGCGAAGACACCGTCACCGACGCCAAGGGTCAGAAGCACAACTGGCGCAACGACCTGGCCGCCAAGCTCGTGAGCCTGCAGGCCGATGACGGCAGCTGGGCCAACCACGATTCCAATGCCTGGTGGGAAGACAAGCCGCAGCTCGTCACCGCCTGGTCGGCCATCGCACTGGAACACGTTCTCAAGTAAGCCGTCGGGCCGGATCCGGCTGCTCGCGCGGCCGCGCCCCGGGACACTCGGCGAAGGAGTGGTGCCTGCCCATGGCCGCCTCGCACAGGCCCTCGCTGCCGATGCTTCCCGCGGCTGAACAACCCCAGCCTGCCCCCGGCTTGCGTTCGGCGGCGAGCGTGGCATGGAAGGTGGCCCCCGGGCCCATACTGATCGGCGTTGTCGTGCTGGTGCTGCTGTTCTGGGCGGCCCTCACCATCGCGTCCGATCTGGTCACCGTGGCCCGGGTTGCAGACATGCAGCTGCCAAAGCTGGAGTTGATACAGGAGGCCAAGTATGCGGAGCTCGCGGCCAGCGTCGCGCTTGGGGAGTCCGTGATGGCGCAGGAGCCGGCACAGGCGCGAGCGGCACTGGAGCGCTACGGCCGGTTTGCTCAGCGCAGCGACGAGGCGCTGAATCGCATTGCCGCGACCACGCGATCGGAAAGGAACAAGGCCCGCGTTGCATCGGCTGTGCAGGCTCGCCAGACCCTGCTGGCGGTTCGGGCCCGGGTGCTCGAACGGCCACAAGGCCTGCAGCGGGACTCCCTTCAGGAGGGCCTGTCCAAGGACCTGGAGTCGGCTCTGACCGACTATCTGGACCGGCTGCATGTTCTCTACGACGCCGAGTCCAGGAGCGTGGAGGCGGGCATCGGCGATGCGCTGTCCAAGACGCTGCGTGCGCGAGCCCTGATAGCCGTGTCCAGCGTTCTGGCGCTGCTTGCCGTGTTGCAGCAAGTGCGGGCTCGCTTGCGCGAGGCACGGGAGTCGGTCGCGCGCAAGGACCGCGAGATCGACGCCCTCCAGAAGCAGCGCGATGGTCTGGTGCGCGAGGTTCACCATCGCATCAAGAACCACCTGCAGGGCCTGCTTACGCTCATCGACGGCAGCGTCGCTGCGGACCCGTTGGCCGCGCGGAGCCTCAACACGCTGCAAGGGCATGTGCTGGCCCTGATCAATGTCCACGGGCTGCAAGCCGCACCCGGCAAGGCGCAAGGCGGCCAAGTATCGCTGAATGAACTGATGGCCCGGCAACTGCCGCTGATCGAAGCCAGTTTTCCGACGGCCACTGTCACGCTCGGCGTCGCGGCCGGCACCGACGTCATGATCAAGGGCGATCATGCGGTGCCGCTGGCCCTGGCGGTGACAGAACTGATCGTCAATGGCCTCAAGCACGGCGCCGGCACGCAGGTAGCG
>CAIWPS010000084.1 GCA_903914615.1 uncultured beta proteobacterium
CCGCGCCTGCGCCGGCAGCCCATAGTGGCCCGCTGCACACCCAACCCCGCCGCGCCGCCACCATGAACGCCACACCGCACCCTGCCTCGCCCTTCGGCCTGCACCCCGACGACGCGCTGAACGACCTGCGCATGTCCGAGCGCGCCCTGCCCCTGTACGACCACGTGCGCCGCTTCATCGCCGAGACCGTCGAGCCCATGAGCGCGAAGTACCAGGCCCTGGGCGAAGGCCGCGTCGGCGACGACCGCTGGCAGTACGCGCCCGGCCAGCTGGAACTGCTGGACGCCGCCAAGGCCCAGGCGCGCAAGGAAGGACTGTGGAACTTCTTCCTGCCCGACGCCACCACCGGCGAAGGCCTGGCCAATCTCGACTACGCCTACATCGCCGCCGAGCTGGGCAAGAACCCGCTGGCCTCGGAATGCCTGAACTGCTCGGCCCCCGACACCGGCAACATGGAGGTGCTGGAACGCGTGGGCACGCCGGAACAGAAGGAACGCTGGCTCAAGCCCCTGCTGGCCGGCGAGATCCGTTCGGCCTACGCGATGACCGAGGTGCACCATGCCTCGTCCGACGCCAAGAACATCGCCACCACCGCCGTGGCCGACGGGCCCGACTGGGTCATCAACGGCGAGAAGCACTACATCTCCGGCGCCGGCAGCCCGCGCTGCAAGATCCTCATCGCCATGGTCTGCAGCAGCCCCGACGCGCCGCCGCACCAGCAGCATTCGATGATCCTGGTGCCGCGCGACACGCCGGGCGTGAAGATCCTGGGCGCCATGCATGTCTTCGGCGAGGACCATGCGCCGCACGGCCACATGCACATCCTGTTCGACAACGTGCGCGTGCCGCGCGAGAACATGCTGCTCGGCGAAGGGCGCGGCTTCGAGATCTCGCAGCTGCGGCTGGGACCGGGCCGCATCCACCACTGCATGCGCTCCATCGGCGCGGCCGAGAAGGCGCTGGACCTGATGGTGCGGCGCGGCCTGTCGCGCAAGGCCTTCGGCAAGGAGCTGGCCTGGCTGGGCGGCAATGTCGAGATCATCTCGCGCGCCCGCATCGAGATCGAGGCCATGCGGCTGATGGTGCTGAAGGCCGCCAAGGCCATGGACGTGCTGGGCAACCGCGAGGCGCGGCTGTGGGTGCACATGGTCAAGGCCATGGTGCCCGAGCGCGTGTGCCTCATCATCGACCAGGCCATCCAGATGCATGGCGCGCTGGGCGTGTCGCAGAAGACGCCGCTGGCCCACATGTATGCGCAGCAGCGCACGCTGCGCCTGGCCGACGGGCCCGACGAGGTGCACCACCTGGTCGTCGGCCGCCACGAGATGAACCTGCATCCCGACCCCGAAGGCGACGCCGCCCTGGCGGCCTCGTTCCGCAGCTGAAAGCCCCCCACGTCGACGTCAAGGAGACCCGCATGGCCGCATCGTTCGAAGGACTGTTCTCGATCCAAGGCAAGGTGGCCCTGGTCACCGGCGGATCGCGCGGCATCGGCGAGATGATCGCCGCCGGCTTCGTGGCCCAGGGGGCCAGGGTCTACATCTCGTCGCGCAAGGCCGCCGCCTGCCAGGCCACGGCCGCGCGGCTTGCGGCCGACCACGGCGGCAGCTGCACCGCGCTGCCGGCCGACCTGTCGACGATGGCCGGCGTCGAGGCGCTGGCGATGGCCCTGGCCGAACGCGAACCGCGGCTGGACATCCTCGTCAACAACGCCGGTGCCTCCTGGGGTGCGGCGATCGACGACTTCCCCGAGGCCGGCTGGGACAAGGTGATGGACACCAACGTCAAGGCCGTGTTCTTCCTGACGCAGAAGCTGCTGCCGCAGCTGCGCGCCGCCGCCGCCGGGCCGTCACCGGCGCGGGTCGTCAACATCGGCTCCATCGACGGGCTGAAGAACTCGATGTTCGAGGCCTGGTCCTACGGCGCGTCGAAGGCCGCGGTGCACCACCTCACGCGCTTCATGGCCGGGCACCTGACGCGCGAACGCATCCTGTGCAACGCCATCGCGCCCGGGCCCTACCCGACCTGGATGCTGTCCACCGGCGTCGGCTTCGGCGGCAGGACCGAGGGCGTCGACTGGGACAGCGTCGGCAGCCGCAACCCCAGCGGGCGCGTCGGCACGGCGCAGGACATCGCCGGGCTGGCCACCTTCCTGTGCTCGCGCGCCGGCGAGTACGTGGTGGGCCAGGTCATCGCCAGCGACGGCGGCATCGTGGCCAGCGCCTGAAAACCGGGCGTCTTCAGCGCCCTGCCGCCACGTAGCGGTCGTGGCCGGCGCGACGCAGTTCGCACGCCGGGCAATGGCCGCAGCCATAGCCCCAGGCGTGGCGCTGCTTGCGCTCGCCCAGGTAGCAGGTGTGGGTGTGCTCGCGCACGATCTCCACCAGCGCGTCGCCGCCCAGCGCCTCCGCCATCGCCCAGGTGGCGGCCTTGTCCAGCCACATCAGCGGCGTCTCGATCACCATCGGCCCGGCCAGGCCCAGGCTCAGCGCCACCTGCAGGGCCTTCAGCGTGTTGTCGCGGCAGTCCGGGTAGCCGGAATAGTCGGTCTCGCACATGCCGCCCACCAGCACGGTGAGGCCGCGGCGGTAGGCCACGGTGGCGGCGAAGGTCAGGAAGAGCAGGTTGCGGCCGGGCACGAAGGTGTTGGGCAGGCCGCCCTGCTGCAGCTCGATGGCCTTGTCCTGCGTCAGCGCGGTGTCGCTGATCTGGCCCAGCAGCGACAGGTCCAGCACATGGTCGGCGCCCAGCCTGGCGGCCCAGCCGGGGTCCTGTGCACGCAGCGCCGCCAGCACGGTGGGGCGGCAGGCCATCTCCACGGCATGGCGCTGGCCGTAGTCGAAGCCGATGGTCTCGACGTGCGCGTAGCGCTGCAGCGCCCAGGCCAGGCAGGTGGTGGAGTCCTGGCCGCCGGAGAACAGCACCAGTGCCTTGTGGTTCATGGTGATTTCCATCGTGGGGGGTTCAGCCGGCGTCGAACTGCGATGCGTTGCGGCCGCGGAACGGGGCGTAGAAGGCCTTGATGCGCGCGATGTCGGCTTCGACATCGTCGCCCGGGTCCAGCAGCGGGCCCAGGCCGCAGCGCTTGTGCCCGAAGTCCAGGTAGGACAGCTGGATCGGCAGCCCGGCACCGCGCGCGATGTGGTGGAAGCCGGTCTTCCACTGCGCGCTGCGACTGCGTGTGCCTTCGGGCGCCACCACCAGCTGCAGCGGGCCGGGCGCGGTGCGCAGGGCCTCGGCCGACGACGAGACCAGCCGCGTCGACCGGTCGCGGTGCACGGCGATGCCGCCCAGCCAGCGCATCACGCCGCCGAAGGGCGCGCGGAACAGGGCCGCCTTGCCGAGCCAGCGCACGTGCATGTCCAGCGCGAAGGCGGCCAGCAGCATCATCGGGAAGTCCCAGTTGCTGGTGTGCGGTGCGGCGATGACGACGCAGCGTGCGGCGCGGGGCGAGAGTGCCCCTTCGACGCGCCAGCCCAGCGCCGCCAGCAGGCGGCGGGCCACGGCGCGCAGCGCGGGCGCGATGATGGGGGTGTCGAAAATGGTGCGGGCCATGGACGGCAAGACTAGCGCCTTGTCGGCGCGGCAAACACCCACACCGGCACCCCGCCCTTCGATGACAGACCTTGCCGAGCCATCCCCTGCGACCGCTGCCGCCTTGCGCCGCCGCCTGCCCGCCCTGGCGGGCGCGGCGGTGACGGCGGGCTTCGAGGCCGGCGCCATCGGCTTCGTGCTGCCGGCGATGCGCGACGCCACCGGCGCCACGGCGCAGCAGGCCTCGTGGCTGCTGTCGGTCTTCGTCGCCGCCACGCTGCTGGCCGTGCCCGCCAGCGCGCTGGCCACGCACCGCTGGCCGGCGACGCGGCTGCTGCGCGCCTGCCTGGCCCTGGCGGTGGCGGCAGGCGCCCTGGCCAGCGTGCTGCCCGGCCCCGGGCCGGTGCTGCTGGCGCGGGCGCTGCAGGGGCTTGCGCTGGGGCCGCTGCTGCCGCTGGTGGCCGCGGTGGTGGTGATGCACTGGCCGGCGCCGCAGCAGGGGCGGCTGCTGGGGGGGCTGTCGCTGGCCTACGGCCTGTCCTTCATCGTCGCCACGGTGGGCACGCCGTGGCTGCTGCAATGGGGCTGGCGGGCCGCCTTCGTGGTCGGCGCCGGGCTCGCGGCCCTGACGCTGGCCTGGCCCCTGCCCCGGGCCGTGCCCGTGCGCCGCGGCAGCGCGTCGCGGTACCCGCCTTGGCGGCTGGCCTTCGGCCGTCCCCTGCTCGCCGTCGCCGTGCTGGCGCTGGGCACCGGCGTGGGCCAGGCGGTGCTGGTGTGGGTGCCGACGCTGGCGGTGACGCGGCTGGGCATCGACATGGTCGCCACCGCGCCGCTGATGGTGCCGATGCTGCTGGGCGGCCTGGCGGCCACGGGCCTGGTCATCCGCACGCTCGACCGCCTGGGCGCGCGGCCCCTGGTGCTGCTGGGGTCGGCGTCGGCCGTCGCCGGCCTGGGGCTGGCGGTCGCGGTGCCGGCGGGGCGCCTGCCCTTCATGGCCGGCAGCGCCGCGCTGGGCTTCGGCGTCGGGCTGCTTTCGGGCGGGCCGCTGCGCTATGCCGCCGCGCGCGCGCTGCCGCGCCAGGCCCAGGGGCTGGCGCAGGGCGGGGTGGCGTGGATCACCGACCTCGGCCTGCTCGCCGGCAGCCTGCTGCTGGGCCACCTGGCGGGCCGCGGCGACACGGCGCGCTCGGGCCTGGAGCTGGCGCTGGGCATGGCCGGCCTGGCGATCGCGCTGTGCGCCGTCGCCGTGCCGGGCCTGCCCCGGCGCGCGCCGCCGGCGCGCTGAAGCACACTTGCCAGGCCCGACGAACCCACGCCGATGAACGAGCCTGCCGCTTCCGCCACCGCGTCCTCCTCCGAAGCCCGAGCCCTGCTGGGCCGCTGCCCCGCCTTCCGCCGCTGCAGCGCGGCCGACCTGCAGGCGCTCGCCGCGCAGGCGCGCTGGGTGGACCACGCCGCGGGCGCCGACCTCGTGCGCGAAGGCGAGCCGGCGCTGGAACTGCTGGTCATCGACCGCGGGCAGGCGCGTGTGCTCAAGCGCGGCGCGGCCGGCGACGAGCACGACCTGAACCGCCTCGGCCCCGGCGACTCCATCGGCGAGATGGCCCTCTTCGACCGCGTGCCGCGATCCGCCACCGTTCGCGCCGAAGGGCCGGTGCGCACGCTGGTGCTGCCGCTGTCGCACATCCTGCAGCAGGCCGAGCTGCGGCCGACGCTGGTGCCGGTGCTGGTGGACATCGGCGCCCTGGTGGCCGAGCGGCTGCGCGGCGCCGGCGTCCACGCCGCCGCCGCCGCCGACCGCGCCCTGGCCGAGGAGCGCATGCGCGCCGTGATGGGCCGCTTCACGCTGCTGCTGATGCTGGCCTACACGCTGTACACCTGGGTGCTGGGCACGGCGGTGGAGGTCAAGCAGACCTTCGGCCACAGCGAATTCATCACCGTGCCGGCCATCATCGTGTGCTGCGCCATCCTCTTTGTCTTCATGCGCGTCTCGGGCTACCCGCCGCGCTTCTTCGGCATCACCACCGACAACGCCGGCCGCGACATCCGCGACGCCGTGCTCTTCACGCTGCCCTGGCTGGCCGCCACGGTGGCCTTCAAGCTCGCCCTCGTGACCTGGGTGCCGGCGATGCAGGGGCAGCCGCTGCTGCGCATGTTCGCCGCCGCCGCGCCGGGGCAGGCCGGGCACGGCTTCAACCCCTGGCTGGCCGCCGCCTACGTCGTCTTCGCGCCGTTCCAGGAACTGATCTACCGCGGCGGCGTGCAGGGACCGCTGGCGCATTTCCTCACCGGGCGCTGGCGCACGCCGCTGGCGGTGGTGGGCGCCAACGTCATCTTCTCGGCCGCCCACCTCTACGTGTCGCCGGGGCTGGCGGTGATGGCCTTCATCGCCGGCCTGTTCTGGGGCTGGCTCTATGCCCGCCAGCGCGGCCTGGCGGGGGTGTCGGTCTCGCACATCCTGCTCGGCTTCTGGGCCTTCGAGGTGGTGGACCTGGGCGTGCTGCAGTGAGTGCCTAGCGCAGCGAGTCGGCCAGGCCGGAGTCGTCCAGCCGCACGAAGCGGAAGCCTTCCTTCTGGATCGCCTCGATCAGCTGCGGCAGCTGGGCCAGCGTGTGGGCGTGGATCTCGTGCATCAGCACGATGCCGCCGCGCCGCGCCCGCAGCGCCGAGGCGACGTGGCCGACGAAGTCGCTGCGGTACTGCGAAGAAACGCCGCACGACAGCGCCTCGCGCGCATCGACGCTGCCGTTGCGGTCGAAGGCCCAGTCGCAGCTGTCCACGTGCCAGCCCACCAGCCGGTAGCCCTTGCCGTGCAGCAGCTCGTTGGCATAGCAGCTGGCATTGCCGTAGGGGTAGCGGAAGAGGGCCGGCGAGGCGTCGGGTGGCAGCAGGGCCAGGCTGCGTTCGACCTCCTGCCGCTGCGCCGCCTCGTCGATGTCGTGGAAGTTCGGGTGCGACCAGGAATGGCCGCCCACGAGGTGCTGCTTGCTCGCCAGCACCTTGGCCGCCAGTTCAGGGTAGCGCTGCATCTTCTCGCCGATGAAGAAGAAGGTGGCCGGGATGCCGTAGTGCGCCAGCACGGCCAGGATGGTCTCGGTGTGCTCGGGGTCGGGGCCGTCGTCGAAGGTCAGCGCCACCAGGCCGGCGGGCGGCGCGGTGGCGATGTCGGACTCGAAGCGGCAGCGCTGCTGCAGTTCCTCGGCCGGCGTTTCCAGGCGCTCCTGCAGGCGCGTGAAGTGCGCCTGGCGGATGGCGGCGTGCAGCTTCGCATGGGCTGCCGGCGCCGATGCGGGCGATGCGGGCGATGCGGGCAAAGCAGGCGAAGAGGCGGGCAGCTCGGCCTGCGTCTGCGCCCGCGAGGCCTGCGGCGCCAACAGCAGCAGCAGGAAGCAGAGGCCGGGGGCCAGGGTGCGCATCACGTCGTCGAACTCCAGGAAATGCAGGCCGGTGATGTTCTCATCGAAGGGCGGCGGCTACAGTCGGGCGGTGACCCCCTGCCCCGGAAGACCCATGCGAAAGCACCGAACCCTGCACCACCTGGCCCGCCTTTGCGCCGCGGCGTGCCTGCTGCCGCTGGCCGCCCAGGCCGGCGACTACGCCGTCAAGGCCACCCACCGCATCGGCGGTGACGGCGGCTGGGACTACCTCAGCTGCGACCCCGCCAGCGGCCGCGTATTCATCGCCCGTGGCGACCGCGTGCAGGTGGTCGACCCGGCCAGCGGCAGGCTGCTGGGCGAGATCGCCGGCACGCCCGGCGTCCATGGCGTGGCCATCGCCGCCGACCTGGGCAAGGGCTACGCCAGCAACGGCCGCGACCAGTCGGTGACGGTCTTCGACCTCGCCAGCCTGCGCACGCTGGGCAAGGTGGCCACGCCCGGTGGCGACAACCCCGACTTCATCGCCTACGACAGCGCCACCCACCGCGTCTTCGCCTTCAACGGCCGCAGCCACGACGCCACCGTCATCGACGCCGCCACCGACCGCGTCGTCGCCACGATCGCGCTCGGCGGCAAGCCCGAGGCCGCGGTGGCCGACGGACGCGGCCATGTCTTCGTCGACATCGAGGACCGCAACAGCCTCACCGCCATCGACAGCGGCACCGCCCGCGTCAGCGCCAGCTGGCCGGTGGCCGGCTGCGACGAGCCGGCCGGCCTGGCCATCGACGCCGCTGCGCACCGCCTCTTCGTCGCCTGCCACAACCGCGCCCTCGTGGTCGTCAACGCCGACAGCGGTGCGGCGGTGGCCACGCTGCCCATCGGCGACGGCGTCGACGCCGCGGCCTTCGACGCGCAGTCGCAGCTGGCCTTCAGCTCGCAGGGCGACGGCACGCTCAGCATCGTCAAGGCCGAAGGCGGCGACCGCTACCGCGTGCAGCAGACGGCGGTGACGATGGCCGGGGCGCGCACGATGGCGCTGAACCCCCGCACCCACGAGGTCTATGTCGTCAGCGCCGAATTCGGCGATGCGCCCGCCGCCACGGCCAGCCAGCCGCGGCCGCGGCGGCCGATGAAGCCCGGCAGCTTCACGCTGATGGTGCTGGCGCCGAAGGCCGATTGAAGGCCGGCTGAAGACCGGCTCAGGGCGTGCCGGTGATGAACTCGCGCAGCAGCGCGTAGGCCGCCGCGGGCTCGTCGCGCCAGGCGCCATGGCCCGCGGTGGGGAAGGTGACCAGGCGGCCCCAGGGCGCGGGGATGGCGGCCGCGATCTCCTGCGCATCCTGCAGCGGCGTCACCGGGTCGAGCTCGCCGGCCATCACCAGCACCGGGCAGCACACGCCGGCCAGGCCGGGCAGCAGCTGCATGGTCTGCTGCTCGCCACCGGCGCTGGTGAAAAGGATGTCCTCGTTGAACCGCGTGCGCAGCCGCGCGTCGTCGCTGGCCGGCTGGACGCGGTTGTAGAGGTGGCGGCAGTGCACGTTGTAGTCGGCCCAGGTGGCCGCGCCGGGCGCGGTCCAGAAGGCCTGCGCCGCGGCACGCGCCGGCGCGCCGCCCAGGCGTTCGAACATCGCCAGCTTGCGCTCCAGGCCCATGTGGTGCGACGTGCTCGACAGCACCACCCGCGCCGGGTGCCGCGGGTGGCGCGCCAGGTAGCGCTGGGCGACGAAGCCGCCGAAGGACTGGCCGAGCACGATGGGCTTGACGATGCCCAGCGCGTCGCACAGGCGCACGACGTCGTCGGCGAAGGTGTCCAGCGTCCACTCGGCGGCCGGGCGGCGGTCGCTGCGGCCATGGCCGCGGTGGTCGACGTAGACGATCTGCGCGACGTCGGCCAGGCACGAGAAGCCCGGCTTGAAGCCGGAATGGTCGTAGCCCGGGCCGCCGTGCAGCAGCACGAGCGTGGGCTTCTCGCGCATCGTGGCGCCATCGGGCACGAGGCCGCAGCCCTCGATGTCGACGTAGAGGCGCACGCCGGGTTCGACGGTGACGAGCATCGCGATCGCTTTCTGCGGTGGATCAGGGGGCCCAGGGCCGGGCCAGCGGTTCGCCGACAAAGAGGCCCTGGCCGGGCATCTGCACCGACTTCCAGTAGGCCTCGATGAGCGTGTCGCCCTGGGCGTAATGCGCCGCCAGCACGCTGGCGCGCGGGAACTTCTCGGGTGTGGCGCAGGGCTCTTCCACGGTGCCATAGCTGCCGGTGACGCCGGCCTGCAGCCATGCCGTGGCCGGCATCTGGCCGTTGGCCGAAGGCAGCAGGCCGCCGAAGCTGGTGAGCGTGTCGGCCACGGCGCCGGGCAGGAAGGTGTCGGTGCCGATCTGGCCCACGCTGGCCAGGCCGGTGAAATAGAAGAGCACGTTGCTCTGGCCGACGACGAGGTCGCTGCCTGCGGCGCCCGCCGAGTTGTCGACGTAGTGCCAGGTCACGCCCGGCGTGCCCTTGGCGGCGAGCAGCTGGAAGTCGGTGTAGCGCACGCTGCGCGCGGCGTCGCTGGTGCGCACGAGCCAGCCCTGGGCGCTGGCGCCGCCCTTGCTGACCAGGCCGCTCGACGCGACGCCGCGGCTGATCAGCGCCTGCGCGTCGGACGTGCCGGCTGCGCCGAGCATCATCGAAGGCCGCAGGCCCAGGTCGCTGAAGGGCGCGTGGCTGCTGCTGTCGTAGTACGCGGACAGCCGCGTGGCGGCACAGCCGCCGCAGTAGCCGGGGTCCCAGCCGAAGGCCAGCGCGCTGGTCAGGCTCATCGAGCAGGTGGGGCCGGCCACGCGCGAGGGCTGCGTCCAGGTCACCAGCGTGGCCTGCACGGCGGCCGGCAGCAGGCCGTCGAGCGTGGCCTTCAAGGTCGTGAAGTCGGCCGCGCTGATGACGTCGCTGCCCGCCGGCACCGTGAGGCGGATGACGTTGGCCGCCGGGATGCCGTGCGCCGCCTGGTAGGCGCTGCCGATGGCCTCGCTGGTGGCGTCGCCCTGGGCGATGAGCACGGCCAGTGTGGCGGGCGTGATCGAGGTCGCCGCCGGCGTGGTCGGCGCCGAGGCCGTGCTGCTGCCCCCGCCGCCGCCGCAGGCACCGAGCAGCAGCAGCGCAGCCAAAGCAAGGATGCGATTCATGCGGTGATGATGCCAGCCGCTTGTTTCCGGTTTCATCGGGCGGCGCGGCGTGCCAGCAGCGCGGTCAAGCCCAGGCCGCCGAGCGAGCAGGCCCCGGTGGCCACCCAGGTCCATTGCCAGCCGCCGGCAGCGCTGGCCACCCAGGCCACCAGCGGCGGCCCGGCGAACTGGCCGAGCGCCGACCATTGCTGCACCCAGCCCACGGTGGTGGCCAGCAAGCCCTCGCCCGGCGCCACGCGCACGGCCAGTGCGAAGAGCGTTGCCGGGATGAGCCCGCCGAAGCCCGAGAACAGCAGCACCGCGGCATAGCGCGCCGCCGGCGGCCAGGCGGTGCCGAAGGCCGCCGCCGCGGCCAGCGCCATCACAACGAAGCCGGTGGCCAGCAGCCACGCCGGCCGCGCGCCGCGGTGCAGCAGCCGGCCCGAGGCCAGGTTGCCCAGCATGTTGACCGCTGCCGCCAGCGCCGTGAGCACCCCGGTCGCGGCGCCCGAGACGCCGGCCTGGGCGTAGATGGCGGGCAGGAAGCCGACCACCGCCAGCCATTGCCCCGAGTACGTCGCGAAGCACATCGCGACCAGCCAGGGGCCGGGTGCCGACAGCGTCAGCCGCAGCCGCTGCAGCGGGCCCAGGCGGGCGCCGCCACCGGCCACCGGCGCGCCCGCGGACAGCGGCACGGCGCGCGCAAAGCCCAGCGCCATGGCCGCCGTCAGCGCCGCCAGCAGCCACCACCAGCTGCGCCAGCCGAAGTGCCCTATCCACAGCGGGCCCGACAGCAGCACCAGCGCGGTGGCCAGCGGCATGTAGCTGCCCCACACGCCCAGCATCACGCTCAGCCGGCCCGGTGCCACCAGCTGCCGCACCAGCCCCGGCGCCGGCAGCACCACGAGCAGGAAGCCCAGCCCTTCCAGCGCGCGCAGCACCATCAGCACCGGCACGTTTTCAGCCCGCCCGCCCAGGGCGCTGGCCGCGGCCAGCAGCCACAAGCCGAGCAGCATGCTGCGGCGGCCGCCCAGGCCATCGGCGACGCCGCCGAACACGGCGCCCAGCAGCATGCCCGCACCCTGCACCAGCGAAAGCAGGAAGCCGGCCTGCACCAGCGAGAGCCCCAGCGCCTGCTGCAGCGTGGCGATGGCCGGCGCCAGCTTGCCCACGTGCAGCGCCGCGCAGACGCCGGCGGCGATGACCCACCGCGCCGCCCGTGGCTGCGCCGCTGCCGCGCCCTGCGCCACGCTCAGCGCAGGGCGTCGAAGAGTTCCACGTACTCCAGCGTCAGCCTGTGGCGCGGGTCGAGGTGGATCATCGGCCGCGCCAGCTCGTGCGATTCCTTGACCTTCACGCTGGCGCGCAGGTAGGGCTGCAGCACCGGCAGGCCTTCGTCGATGAGCTCCTGCACCGTGCGCTGCGGCAGGCTGGCGCGGGCCTGGAACTGGTTGACGACGATGCCCTCGACGACCAGGCCCGGGTTGTGGTCGGCCTGGATCTCGGCCACGCTTTCCAGCAGGCCGTAGAGGGCCTGGCGCGAGAAGTCGTCGCAGTCGAAGGGGATGAGGCAGCTTTGCGCCGCGATCAGCGCCGAGCGGGTGTAGAAATTCAGCGCCGGCGGCGTGTCGATCCACACCGCGTCGTACTGCGATTCCAGTTCCACCAGGGCGTCGCGCAGCTTGTAGATCTTGTAGCGGCTTTCCAGCTTGCCATGCAGCTCGTCGAGCAGCGGGCTGGCGCGCATCAGGTGCAGGTCTTCCCAGGGCGTGGCGACGATGTAGTCGCCGGTGCGCGGCCCGCGGACGCTGAACTTCAGCGTCGTCTCGAAGAATTCGGCGGCGCCGGGCGCCGCGGTGTCGGCCTCGGCGCCCAGCAGGTAGCGGCTGGAATTGCCCTGCGGGTCGAGGTCGATGACCAGCGTGCGCAGGCCGCGCTGCGCCGCGATGGCGGCCAGGTTGCAGGTGATGGTCGACTTGCCGACCCCGCCCTTCTGGTTGAACACGACGCGACGCATGGGCATCCCCGGCTGCTGGCTGAAGCCTGGATTGTGCATCGCAGCATGGCCCGCACCGCCAGGGCGCAGGCATCATGCGCGGGCCATGACACCGACCTACCTCGACATCGAACGCTGGCCGCGCCGCGCCGCCTTCGACTACTTCCGCGGCTTCGACAAGCCTTACTTCAATCTCTGCACGAAGCTCGACGTGGCGGCACTCAAGCGTGCCTCGGCGCAGGCCGGCACCGGCAGCCTGACGCTGGCCTACCACTACATCGCGCTGCGCCTGGCCAACGCGCACGAGCCCTTCCGCTACCGGCTCGAAGGCGGCCGCGTGCGCATCGTCCCCTCGGTGCAGGGTGGCACCACGGTGCTGCGCAGCGACGACAGCTTCGGCTTCGCCTACCTCGACCCCGCGCCCGACTACGCCAGCTTCGCGCGCCAGGGCGCGGCGGCCATCGCCGCGGCCAGCGACCCGCACGCGGCCTTCGAGCCGCGCGTCGACGACACCGACGTCATCCACTTCACCACCCTGCCCTGGGTGCACTTCGGCAGCTTCTCGCACGCCCGCAACTGGGGGCGCGAGGATTCGGTGCCGAAGATTTCCTTCGGCCGCATCGACCCCGACCCCCACGGCCCGCAGCTGTGGCTGCCGCTGTCGGTGGAGGTGCACCACGCGCTGATGGACGGCCTGCACGTGGGCCGTTACGTGCAGGCCTTCGAGGCGGCGCTGCGGCGGCCGGAGGCATGGCTGGGCGTGAGCGCCTGAAGGGCCGGGCGCCCGCCTCGGAGGCCCGCGCCGAACATCCTTATGCCTTCCTGATGCCCTGCGGCGCACAACCGCGGCCTGCATTTGCAGGGTTCAGGAGTCATCGATGTTCTACGACCTCTTCAGCACGGCCGCCGCCGTGGCGGCGGGTCTGTTCGTCCTCTTTCTCGTCGGCGGGGTGCTGCGCCTCACCGGCACCGTGCGCTACATCCCCAACGACCGCATCGGCGTCGTGGAAAAGCTCTGGAGCCCGCGCGGCTCGGTCAAGTCCGGCCTGCTGGCGCTGAACGGCGAGGCCGGCTTCCAGCCCGGGCTGCGCCGCGGCGGCTTCCACTTCTTCGCGCCGCTGCAGTTCCGCGTCCACATCCACCCGATGGTGACGGTGACGCAGGGCAAGATCGGCTACGTCTTCGCGCGCGACGGCATCGACCTGCCGGCCGGCCAGACGCTGGCCAGCAACGCCGCGGTGGGTGACTTCCTCGACGTGCGCGCCTTCCTTGCCGGCGGCGGCCAGAAGGGGCCGCAGCGCAAGGTGCTGCGCGAGGGCACGCACATCATCAACCCGGCCCTCTTCGTCGTCATGACGCAGGAGCACACCTACGCGCTGCGCATGAACGCGCAGGAACGCGAGTACTGCGAGCGCATGCGCGAGGTGCTCGACGAGCGACGGGCCTTCACGCCGGTGGTGCTGAAGGAGGTGGCCGGCGAACACGCCAGCGACCAGCTCGCCATCGTCACGGTGCAGGACGGCCCGGCGCTGGACCGCGACGAGCTGCTGGCACCCGACGTCGGCAACGGCCACAACAGCTTCCAGGAGCCCGAGGCCTTCCTCGCTGCCGGCGGTCGCCGCGGCCGCCAGGAGCGCGTGCTGGTGGAAGGCACCTACTACATCAACCGCCTGTTCGCGACGGTGGAATTCATCGCCAAGACGGTGATCCCGGTTGGCTTCGTCGGCGTCGTCGTCTCGTACACCGGCCGCAAGGGCGAGGACCTCTCGGGCAGCGAATACAGCCACGGCGAACTCGTGCCCGCGGGCTGCCGCGGCGTCTGGCGCGACCCGCTGATGCCGGGCAAGTACGCCTTCAATACCTACGCCGGCAAGATCGAGCTGGTGCCGACGACCAACTTCGTGCTGATGTGGCAGAGCGGCGCCAGCGGCAGCAGCTTCGACAGCAACCTGCGCGAGATCACGCTCATCACGAAGGACGCCTTCGAGCCGCTGCTGCCGCTGTCGGTGGTGGTGCACATCGACTACCGCAAGGCGCCGATGGTGGTGCAGCGCTTCGGCAACGTGAAGCAGCTGGTCGAGCAGACGCTGGACCCGATGGTCTCGAGCTACTTCAAGAACGTCAGCCAGACCCGCACCTTCATCGAGCTCATCCAGTCGCGCAGCGAGCTGCAGGCCGGTGCCAGCGTGGACATGCGCGACCGCTTCCTGGCCTATTCGCTCGAATTCCAGGAAGTGCTCATCGGCACGCCCAAGCCGCAGCCCGGCGACAAGAAGATCGAGGACATCATGGGCCAGCTGCGCGACCGCCAGATCGCGCGCGAGCAGGTCGAGACCTTTGCGCAGAAGCAGATCGCGGCCGACAAGCAGCGCGAGCTGAACGAGGCCGAGAAGCGCGCCGAGAAGCAGGCCGAGCTCACCGCCTCGCTGGTCGACATCTCGATCAAGGAGAACCAGGGCGCGGCCAGCGTGAAGGCCGCCGAGAAGAAGCGCGAGGAGGTGCAGGCGCTGGCCCAGGGCGAGCGCTACCGCCAGGAGGCCGAGGGCCAGGGCCGCGCCGCCGCCATCCGCAGCGTCGGCGAGGCCGAGGGCGCGGCGATTGCCGCGAAGTCGCAGGCCCTGGAAGGCGCGGGCGCCGACAAGCAGCTGATGCAGACCGTGATGCTGCGCCTGGCCGAGGCCTTCGAGACGGCGCGCGTGCCGCTGGTGCCGCAGATCCAGCTGGGCGGCGGCGGCGGCGCCGGCGATGCCAACGCCTTCGGCACGCTGCTGGGGGTGATGACGGCGCTGAAGGCGCGCGAACTGGGCGCAGGGCGCGACCGCGCTGTGTGACGGGCCGACGGGCCGACGGGCCGACGGGCGTCTGGACCGCAGCGCCCGCCTCAGGCGGACAGTTGGCCGAGGTCGGCGCTGACGTCGGCCAGCACGCCGGCCCAGTCGCCGGCGCTGCGCTGGCGGAACAGCCTTGCCGTCGGGTACCAGGGGCTGTCGCGCCGCTCGAGCTGCCAGCGCCAGTCGGGCACCTGGCCCAGCAGCACCCAGGTCGGCCTGCCCAGGGCTGCCGCCAGGTGCGCCAGGCTGGTGTCGACGCTGACGACGACGTCCATCA
>CAIWPS010000085.1 GCA_903914615.1 uncultured beta proteobacterium
GCGCGGGCAGCGGCCGGCGCCAGCCGGCGCCGCCGGGCCGCCGCGGCAGCGGTGGAATCTCGAAGCGCGGCAGCTCCTGAAGCCCAAAGGCCAGCGCGAGCAGGCCGATGGGCAGGTAGTGCAGCGACACCCACAGGCCGGGCGCGTTCGCGATCGTCGTGCGCGGCAGGAAGGCCACCCCGACGAGCAGCCCCAGCGCCGTCAGGCTGGGAATGGACCGGCGCAGCACCACGCCCCAGCGCGCCCACAGCAGCCGTTCGTGGAAGCGTGCCGGCGCTTCGGCGAGCACGCGCGCCAGGTGCGCGCCCGCCGCTTCGAGCGCGCGCTCGGCGCGTTCGCTGCGCAGCGGCGGCCGGCCGCGCAGGCGCAGCTTGCTCTTCCAGCCCGCCGGTTCGCGGACCAGGCGCGCCCAGTCCCAGCCGAGCACGGCCAGCAGGTCTTCCGGCAGGTCCAGCGCCTCCCCCGCCCGCGGCCGCAGCGAGAGGTCGGCCGAGACGCCGCGCACGCGCGGCAGTTCCAGCGTCAGCGTCAGGCCCTCCACCTGCAGCTCGCCGCGGCTGAGCGTGCATGGCGCCACCGGCGTGCCCGCCGCGCCTATCCAGTCGAAGGCGTAGCTGCGCGCCAGCGTCCAGCCCGGGCCCTGCCGGAAGTGGTGTTCCAGCGGCACGGCTTCGATCTGCGCCAGCAGCGCGGCCGGTTCGGCGCCGAGCGCCTGCACGCTGGCTTGCAGGCCGTCGTCGCGGCGGGCCCGGCGCGTCAGGCGCAGGCTGCCGGTGCCCAGGCTTTCGAGTTCGAGGGTCTCGCGCAGGCCCGCCGCCGCGACCGGCTTGAAGACCAGTCGCCGTGCCGGGCGGTCGCTGGCGGCCAGGTCCACCTGGCGGCCGCGGCGCGCGAAGGGCTCGGCCAGGCCGATGATCTCGTGGTGCGTCAGCGGCACGGCCGACATCGCGCTGCCCCGCCGGCGCCGGCCTACCTGGTGCCGAAGAGCCGGTCGCCGGCGTCGCCCAGGCCGGGCCGGATGTAGCCGTGCTCGTCGAGCTGGCGGTCGACGGCCGCGGTGTAGACCGGCACGTCGGGGTGGTGCTGGTGGAAATGGGCCAGGCCCTCGGGCGCGGCCAGCAGGCTGACGAAGCGGATCGACTTCGGCCCCGTCTCCTTCAGCCGGTCCACCGCCGCCACCGCCGAATTGCCGGTCGCCAGCATGGGGTCGAGCACGATGGCGTCGCGCTCGTGCATGCCGTGCGGCATCTTGAAGTAATACTCGACCGCGATCAGCGTCTTCGGGTCGCGGTACAGGCCGACATGGCCGACGCGGGCGCCGGGCACGATCTCCAGCATGCCGTTGAGCAGGCCGTTGCCGGCGCGCATGACGACGACGAACACGGTCTTGCGGCCGACGATCACCGGCGAGCGCATCGGCTCCAGCGGCGTCTCGATGTCGATCAGCTCGGTCGGCATGCCGCGCGTGACCTCGTAGGCCATCAGCATGCTGATCTCGTGCAGCAGGCGGCGGAAGCTGCTGGTGGACAGGTCCTTCTGGCGCATCAGCGTCAGCTTGTGCTGCACCAGCGGATGGCTGACGACGTGGACTTCGGGTGGGCTCATCGGCGTGGGGCTCCGGGGCGCGGTGGATCCTGAGGGCCCGTCTCAGAAGACGGTGCCGTCGCTCTCGATCTTCAGCGGCGGCGCGCCGCCGTCGCGCAGTTCCAGCGCGATCTGGCGGCCTGCGGCCCAGGTGCCGCCTTCCAGGATGCAGGCCAGCGGCAGTTCGGCTGCGGTCTTGTGCAGCCGCTGGCGCACCAGCGCCGCAAGCTCGTCGAGCAGGGCCACGGTCAGCGCCCGCCATTCGACGATGAAATCGTCCTGCGGCTTCCAGGTGCGCGCCAGGTCGCGCGGGTTGCGCGGCACGATGACGCCGCCGTCCAGCAGGAGGCCGCCGTTGCGGTATTCAGGCAGCCCGGTCAATGCGTCCAGGTCGGTCACGGTCATGCCGGCCCACTGCAGCGGTTCCAGCAGCGAATAGCTCAGCCACTGGCTGAGCTTGTGGAAGGGCACCCAGCCGCCGGTGGTCGGGTCCTGCGCCACGCCGGCCAGCGCCGCGCCGCTGCCGACACCGCCCACGCCGGCACCCGCCCAGCGGTGCGGCCAGACGTCGCCCGCGGGCAGGCCCTGGACGCGGCTGCCGCTGGTCCAGATAGGGCCCAGCGTGCGCAGCACCTCGCCCAGCACCTCGGCGGCGCTGACCTGTGCGCGCGTGCCGCCCTCGCCCAGGCGGTCGAACAGCAGGGCCGGCCGCGCGGCCAGGGTGCTGCCCGCGGTGGCCAGGCGCAGCGTCGCGCCCAGCCGCGCCAGCAGCGCGGCACGGCCTTCCAGCCCCACCAGCGGGTTCGAAGGGCTGGCCTGGAAGATTGCGCGCAGCGCGCCGGCGTCGATCTTCTCCAGCGCCGCGGCGTCGACGCGCAGCGGGTCGCCGGCATCGGCCGAGAACGCGCCGTCCACGAAGGCGCGGAAGCTGGCCACGCCCAGGCCTTCGGAGCGCATGAAGGTCTGCCCCGTGGCCGCCTCCTTGTAGCGCCAGGCCGGCCCGGCGCCGGCGTCCAGCAGCACGCTGACCACCGTGAGGTCGATGCGCGCACGCGCCGCGTCGGCGGCGCTGCGGCCGGCCAGCAGCGCCTCGAGTTCGGCGCGTCGGTCGACGCCGCCGGCCTCGAAGTGGCGCCAGCGGCTGTGGTACGGGATGCGCAGGTCGGGAAAGCGCTGCAGCGTCAGCGCGGCGACGCGGTCGGCCAGCGCCGGCAGGCGGCTGCGGTCGATCGTGAAGTGCTCGCTGACATTGCTCTCGACGGCACGCAGGATGGCGCCGCAGCGTTCGCGCACGCTCGCGGGGTCGTGAAGCAGCGCCAGCGGGTGGCGCGAACGCGGCGCCAGGGCCTCACTCAAGGCCACGCCCCTGCACGCGGGCGAGGTCGGCCACGGTCGGTACGCTGCCGTCGGTGAAGTAGCCGGCGGCGATCTTGGCCTCGATCTCGACCCGGGCGTCGGCAGGCACCAGCGCGTCGGGGATCTTGACGCGTTCGCCGACCTCGATGCCGCTGCCGGTGATGGCGTCGTACTTGTCGTTGCTCATGCTCACCAGGCGGTGGATCCTGCGGATGCCCAGCCAGTGCAGCACGTCGGGCATCAGTTCCTGGAAGCGCATGTCCTGCACGCCGGCGACGCATTCGGTGCGCAGGAAATACTTGTCGGCACGGTCGCCGCCGACCTGCCGCTTGCGCGCGTTGTAGACCAGGAACTTGGTGACCTCACCCAGAGCGCGGCCTTCCTTGCGGCTGTAGGCGATGAGGCCGACGCCGCCGGCCTGGGCGCCGCGGATGCATTCCTCGATGGCGTGCGTGAGATAGGGCCGGCAGGTGCAGATGTCGCTGCCGAAGACATCGCTGCCGTTGCACTCGTCGTGCACGCGCGCGGTCAGCGTCACCTCGGGGTTGGCCAGGTCGCGGATGTCGCCGAAGACATAGAGCGTCTGGCCGCCGATGGGCGGCAGGAAGACTTCGAGGTCGCTGCGGGTGACGAGTTCGGGGTACATGCCGCCGGTCTCCTCGAACAGCGCGCGGCGCAGTTCGGCTTCCGAGACCTTGAAGCGCGCCGCCACGCCGGGCAGCCACCACACCGGCTCCACCGCCACCTTGGTGACGCTGGCCGATGCATCGTCGAGCAGGAACTTGCCGTCGACGGCCAGGCGCTGGAAGGCCAGCGCCTGCTTGATCTCCGGCAGGTGGATGTGCGCCTTCGTGACCGCGATCGTGGGGCGGATGTCGTAGCCGCGCGCCAGGTGCTCGGCATAGACCGTCTGCACGCTCGCGCCCCAGGGGTCGATGGAGACGATGCGCTGCGCGTCGCCCCACTGCGGGTAGGGGCCCACGGGGTCGGTGGGCGCGGTGTCGGTGAGGTCGGCGCGGTGGCCGCGTTCCAGGTTGCCCGCCGCCACCGCCAGCGCGCGGTAGACGCCGTAGCTGCCGCTGTGGGTGCCGATGACGTTGCGCTGGCTGCGGCTGGACGTGCTGCCCACGATGGGCCCGCGCTGCTGCGCGTCGGCCGCGCCCCAGCGGATGGCGGGCGCAGCGTCGGTGCCCTGGCCGGGGTGCGAGGTGAGGCGGATGTGGCGGGTGGTTTGCGGGCTGTCCATGGCGGGGTCGGGTGCGGCGGATTATGGGCGCGAAGATACGCGAGTCGCCACCGCCCTCGCCTGTGCAGACGACGCGCGTGCATGCAAGGGCTGCGGAAGCACCGAGAATGCGGCGCGCCGGCGCAGCCCGATGCTCGCCGCCAACCGAGGAGAAGTCTCTTGAACATCCGCACCCTGGCATCGGCGCTCTTTGCGCTGGCACTGCTCGCCCAGGCCCCGCTGGCAGCGGCACAGGCCACCGTCACGGTCGAGGACGGCAAGGTCGTCGTCGACCCGCCGGCGCTGTCGCGCAGCGCGAACCCCGAGTCCATGACCTGGACGCTGCAGACCGCCGGCTACACCTTCGCCGGCAGCGGCATCACCTTCGGCAGCGCCGGCGCCGGCCAGTGCAAGGTGGCCAGCGACCGCCGTTCGGTGACCTGCAGGATCGCCTCGGTGCCGGCGGGCGGCCTGTCCTACCAGGTCAACCTGGCCCCCGGCAACGGCAGCGCGCCGCCGGCGGTTTCACCGAAAATCTGGATGGTCAACGACTGACTTCCGCGGCGGCGGCGGGCGCCATCAGGCGGTCCAGCCGCGCCAGGGCCAGGCCGGCTTCCGATTCCACGCCGGCGCCCACGGTGGCCGCCAGCTCGGCGGCCGCAGCGCGCCAGCGCAAGGCCGCGTCGTGCTGCGCATCCAGCCATTCGGCTTCGGCGCGCTGGCACATCAGCAGCGCGCGTGACGCGGGGTCGGCGGCGGCCTCGTGCAGCCGCGCCAGGCCCTGGTCGAAACACGCCCGCGCGGCGCCGAACTCGCCCAGCCGTGCCCGCGCCAGGCCCAGGTGCCCGAGCACCTGGCCCTCCAGGCGTTCGCCGCCGTGGCTCAGGATGGCGATGGCCGCTTCGTAGCGCGCGATGGCTTCGGGCTGCCGGCCCGCCGCAGCGTGCACCAGGCCCAGGTTGCACAGCGAGACGCCTTCCAGCCGCGCGTGCCCGAGTTCGCGCGCCACCAGGTACGACGCTTCCAGCGCCGCCGCGGCATCTTCCAGCCGCCCCTGCAGCTGGTGCAGCATGCCCAGGTTGCTCAGCGTGTTGCCCTCGCGCGGGCGGTCGCCCAGCGCGCGCGCCAGCTGCAGCGCTTCCTCGAACAGTGCCCGTGCCTGCGCCATCTGGCCGAGGCTGGCCTGCAGCTGCCCCAGGTTGCCCAGCAGGTGTCCCTGCCAGCGCAGGTCGCCGACGCGCCGTGCCGTGGCCAGGGCAGCGTCGTAGTGGCCGCGCGCCTGCCCGGTGTGGCCCTGGGCCATGGCATGCAGGGCCAGGCCGTTGAGCGCGGCGCACTCGATGGCGCTGTCGCCCGCCTGTTGCGCCAGGTCCAGCGCCCGGCCCAGCTGCGCCAGGGCCGTGGCGGGCCGCAGGTCGCCCAGGCGCACCGTGACCTCGGCTTCGCAGCGCAGGTCGCCCGCGGCGATGGCGTGGGCCAGGGCGGTCTCGAAGGGCGCCACGGCCCGCGCGCGCTGGCCGGCGGCCTGCAGTGCCTGCCCGAGCACGGCATGGGCATGGGCCGCAGCGCTGCCGGCCAGGCCCGGCAGCGCGCACACCGCCTCGGCCAGGTCGATGGCGGCCTGGAAAGGCCCGTGCAGGCTGATCGCGGCCCAGGCGCCGTCCAGCGCGCCGGCGGCCAGGGCCGCCTCGCCCGCGGCACAGGCGCGCCGGCAGGCCACGGCCAGGTTGTCCAGCTCGGCACTTCCGCCGGCCTGGCCGCCCTGGCCTGCGAACCATGCTACATGGCGCAGCTCGGCGGCCTGCCGCGCCTCGGGCCCGCTGCCGTTCCAGCGCCCGGGCGTGGCCAGGTGTTCGGCGGCGTAGTCCTGCACGCTGACCAGCAGGTCGAAGCGCTCGCCCTGCAGCGCCCGCACGAAGGACTTGTCGACCAGCGAGTTGACGACGTCGACGGTCCACGGCGCATCGGCGAGGGCGTCCAGCGCGATCACCGCCTCGGCCGACTCGAGCGTGAAGCCGCCCTCGAACACCGCCAGTTGCGCCAGCGCCGCCTTCTCGGCCGCCGACAGCAGCTCCCAGGACCAGTCGAAGGTGGCGCGCAGCGTCGCCTGGCGGTCGAGCCGGCTGCCGCTGCTGGCGAGCAGGCGGAAGCGTTCGCTCATGCGCGCCAGCAGCGCACGCGGCGCCAGCGCGCGCACGCGGGCCGCCGCCAGCTCGATGGCCAGCGGCAGGCCGTCCAGCAGCCGCACCAGCTCGGGGATGGCGGCCTGGTCCTCGGGGCCGGGCAGGAAGTCGCGCTTGGCGGCGGCGGCGCGGCGCAGGAAGAGCTTCTCGGCGTCGGCCAGCGGCAGCGGCTGCACCAGCAGCGCCTCCTCGCCGGTGATGGCCAGCACTTCGCGCGTGGTGACGAGGAACCGCGCCTGACCGGCGCGTTCCAGCCAGCGGCCCAGCGTGGCCTCGGCATGACGGGCCAGGTGCTCGAAGTTGTCCAGGATGACCAGGCAGGCGCCGCGGCCCGCGATGGCGTGGCCCAGCTGCTGCACCGGGTCGTCCTTGCCCAGCGGCAGCTCCAGCCCCTGCGCCACGGCGTGCACTATGCCGTCCATGCCGCGCGCCGGGGCGAGGTCGCAGAACCAGACGCCGCCGGGGAAGTCGCCCATCCAGGCCCAGCCGAAGCGCGTCGCCAGCCGCGTCTTGCCGCTGCCGCCCACGCCCAGCAGCGATACCAGGCGCGCGCCGTCCTCGAAGCGCTGCGCCATGGCCTGCAGCGTGCTGCGGCGGCCGACGAAGGCGTCGCGCTCGGCGGGCAGGCTGTGGCGCATCTCGCGGGCCGGTAGCCAGAGGTCGCCCTGGGGCCCGGAGCGCACGACGCGGTAGACCTTCTCGCTGTCGGGCGGCGGCGCGAAGGGCGCGCCGGCATCGCCCACCTCGAACAGTTCCAAGGGCACGGGCAGGCCCTTGACGCGCCAGTGGCCGTGCGAGACCACGCGCTGCACCGGTGTGCCCACCGCCTCCAGCGCCGCGGCGGTGAGCAGCGTCTGCCCGCCGCGCGCCGTCGACATCACGCGCGCCGCCAGCGGCTTGCTCACGCCGTCCACCTCCACCGGCTTGGCACCCAGGGCGACGTCGGCCGCCGGGTTGGCGCGCAGGCTCACCTGGCCCACATGCAGCGCGGCGCGTGCGCGTAGCTGCAGGCCGGGCTGGCCGGGCAGGGCCAGCCCGGCCAGGGCGCGGTGGTAGGCCAGGGCGTAGCCCAGCGCGTCGGTGGCCTCGGCGAAGAGGAAGAGGAAGCCGTCGGTCTTGTCGATCTCGCGGCCGCGCCACTCGCGCAGCAGGTCGCGCGCCAGCCGGTCGTGCTGCGACCACACCTGCGCCATCGCGGCGTCGCCGAGTTGCTCGGCCACCGCGACGCTGTCGACGAGGTCGGTCAGGAGCAGGGCGGCCGGGCGGTCCATGGACGAAGTATCCGGCACGCCCGCGCCCGGCATCGGTAGCCCAATGCGGGCCTGCAGCGCACTGCAAGGTCTTACAGCTCGATTTTTCGCGGCGGCAGTGCCACCGTTGCTGGCGTCTTTCCGACGCGTTTCCCTTTAAATCAACAGGAGTTTGCATGATGAACAAGACCCCTTCCCTTCCCCAGGCCCCGGCCGCGCAGGCGTCCGGGCCTGCCGAGCTGCAGGCAGACCAGCTCCGGCACGTCGCCGGTGGCGGCTTCCTGCTGAGCGAATCTGTGGGCATCAAGCCCGCCGGCTTCCTGCTCAGCGAGAGCCGCGGCATCAAGCCCGCGGGCTTCCTGCTCACCGAGTGATCCGCTGAGCTCGCGTTCCGCGCCGGTGGCCAGCCGGCCGCTGGCGCGGAACCTGGCGCGGCCGTCTACAGGCCGCGCACCGGCAACGCAGGCGTGCGCTGCAGCCAGTTGGTGGCCGCGTAGGTGGCGCGGCCGTCGGTGACGTGCAGCGTGTAGGCCAGGCGCGAACGCGGCGAGCGGTTGGCAGCGCTGTAGTGCGGCAGCAGCCCGTGGAACAGCACCAGCGTGCCCGCCGGCACCGGCAGCGCCAGCGCCGTGGCCGTGTCGGGCCAGGGCGCGTCGGACAGCGCCTGCATGCGCAGCCGCCCCTGCTCGCAGACGTAGCGCTCGCGAAGCGGCCCGCGGTGCCCGCCCGGCTGCACCCACAGGCAGCCGTTGTCCAGCGTGGCGTCCTCCAGCGCGAACCAGAAGGTCGTCACCGTGATCGGGTCGGTGACGAAGAAGCTGGCGTCCTGGTGCCAGCCGACCTCGCCGCCGATCTGCGGCTGCTTGAAGATCAGCTGCGACTGCCAGACCTGCGGCTGCGTCAGGCCCACCTCGGCGGCCAGCGCAGCCAGGGCGGGCCCATGCGAGAAGGCGTCGAAGATCGGGTCGCGCTCGTGCAGCGCATGGCCGATCTTGTTGACGGACTGCGCCTTGGGCACGCGCAGGCGGCCGGCATCGTCCAGGGCTTCTTCCTCGAAGAAGCAATGCACCTGGTCGGCCGAGGCCAGCAGGGCGGCGTCGGCCACCAGGCCGCGGTCGCGGGTGGAGAAGCGGCTGCTGCCGGCATCGGGCACGAAGGCGTCGACGATTTCAGCGGCGCGGGCGCAGGCGGCGGCCACTTCGGCGGCCGGCTTGAAAGCGGTCAGCACGAGGTAGCCGTCGCGGTCCCAGGCGGCGCGCTGGGTGGGTGTCAGGGGCATGGTCTGTTGCGCCGTCACATCAATGGCAGGGCCGGACATCGTCTTGTCATGAACCTGCGGCCCGGTCCACGACATCATGCATGGTAGCGCCGGCTCCCGGCACGCTGCTTGCAGCTATTCCAGCATTCAAGAACAGGAGTTTCCATGACCCAGACGAAGCCCTCGCACCGCCACGCCCGCGGGCTGCCCGTGCACCACGCGCTGGCCGCCGCGGCGATCGCCCTGCTGCAAGCCGGTGCATGGGCGCAGACCGCACCCACCCAGCTGCAGACGGTCACCGTCACCGCCGAGCGCCGCGTCGAGAACATCCAGGAGGTGCCGAGTTCGGTGAGCGCGCTGCAGGGCGACATCCTCGATGCGCTTGCCACCGGCGGCCAGGACATCCGCGCCTTGAGCGGCCGCGTGCCCAGCCTGAACATCGAATCGTCCTTCGGCCGCGCCTTCCCGCGCGTTTACATCCGCGGCTACGGCAACACCGACTTCCGCCTCAATGCCTCGCAGCCGGTGTCGCTGGTCTACGACGACGTGGTGCAGGAGAACCCCATACTGAAGGGCTTCCCGGTCTTCGACATGGACCGCATCGAGGTGCTGCGCGGGCCGCAGGGCTCGCTGTTCGGCCGCAACACGCCCGCCGGCGTGGTGAAGTTCGACTCGGTCCGGCCCACCAACAAGACCGAGGGCTACGGCAGCATCAGCTACGGCACCTACAGCACCGTGAACGCCGAAGGTGCGGCCAACGTGCCGCTGGGCGGCGGCACGGCGCTTCGCGTGTCGCTGCTCAACGAGACGCGCAGCAACTGGGTCCACAACACCTACGCGGCCGGCCTGACCCAGAACCTGGAGGGCTACCGCGACAGCGCCCTGCGCACGCAGCTGCTCATCGAGCCCAACAAGGACCTGAGCGTGCTGGCCAACGTCCATGCGCGCGACTTCTCGGGCTCGTCGCGCCTGTTCCGCGCCAACATCATCCAGCCCGGCACCAACAACCTGGTCGCCGGCTTCAACCCGGCGCAGATCTCCATCGACGGCCAGAACAAGTCGGTGGTGCAGAACTACGGTGCCAACCTGCGCATCCGGGTCGGCCTGGGCGACGTGGCGCTGTACTCGATCACCGGCTACGAGACCGTGCGCACCTACAGTCGCGGCGACATCGACGGCAGCGCGGGACCCTACTTCACGGCGCAGATCCCCTTCGCCTCGGAGACCGCCGACGGCATGCCCAAGCACGGCCAGTTCACGCAGGAAGTGCGGCTGGAATCGACCGGCGCGGGCCCGCTGGGCTGGCAGGCCGGCGTCTTCCTCTTCAGCGAGGACTACAAGATCGAGAGCTTCAGCTACGACTCCACGGTGGCCGGTAGCCCCCGCAATGGCTACGAGCGGGTACGCCAGAAGAACGATGCCTATGCCATCTTCGGCAACGTCAATTACGCCGTGAGCCCAGCCTTCAAGCTGCGCGCCGGCCTGCGCTACACCCAGGACAAGAAGACCTTCAACGTCGAGGACTACAACAGTGCCCAGTTCGGCAC
>CAIWPS010000086.1 GCA_903914615.1 uncultured beta proteobacterium
CACCGGCGCCGCCGACCCCGTGTTGCCGCAGCTCACGCAGACGCCGGTGGAACGGCTGCCCGAGTCGACGCTGGTCTACCTGCTGGGCAGCCGCTACTGCGAGACCGACCTGCTATCGCAGATCGCCTGGCAGCGTTTCGGCACCGGCCCCACCGGCTGGCAGCGCGTGCAGGCCATTTGCGATTTCGTGCACGGCCACATCGAGTTCGGCTACCACCATGCGCGCCGCACGCGCACCGCCTGGGAGGCCTTCAACGAACGCCGCGGCGTGTGCCGCGACTTCGCGCACCTGGCCATCACCCTGTGCCGCTGCATGAACATCCCCGCGCGCTATTGCACGGGCTACCTCGGCGACATCCACATCACGCCCGAGCCGGGGCCGATGGACTTCGCCGGCTGGTTCGAAGCCTTCCTGGGCGACCACTGGTACACCTTCGACGCCCGCAACAACACGCCGCGCGCCGGGCGGGTGCTGATCGCGCGCGGCCGCGATGCCTGCGACGTCGCCCTGGCCAGCACCTTCGGCCCCAACACGCTGCGCAGCTTCAAGGTCTGGACCGACGAAGTCGCTGCGGCCTGAGGGCCGGGCGCCTGCAGGCCGTCAGCGGAACTGTTCCAGCAGCCGGTCCAGCGTCATCGTGAAGGGCTGCTGCAGCGCCGGCAGCGTCAGCAGCAGTCCCAGCAGGCCCACACCCAGCGTCACCGGGAAGCCGATGGCGAAGATGTTGATCTGCGGCGCCACGCGCGAGATCGCGCCCAGCACCAGGTTGACGAACATCAGCATGGTGATCAGCGGCAGCGCGATCCACAGGCCCTGCGAGAAGATCTCGGCGCCCCAGCGCTGCGGCTGCATCTGGTGCAGGAAGGCGAAGGGCTCGGGCCCGACCGGGAAGGCCGTGAAGCTCTGCACCAGCGCCGCGATGACCAGCAGGTGGCCGTTGACGACGATGAAGAGCCAGGCCACCGTGGTGCCGAAGAAGCGGCTGGTGGCGGTGGCGGTGCTGGCCGAGAGGGGGTCGAAGAAGCCGGCGAAGTTCAGGCCCATCTGCAGGCCGATGATCTCGCCCGCGAACTCAACGCTGGCGAACACCACCTGCACGGCGAAGCCCAGCGACAGGCCGATGACGGTCTGCTGCACCACCAGCATCAGCGCCGCCGGCGAGTCCAGCGCCACCACCGGCATCGCCGGAAGCGAGGCCTGGGCGCAGACCGCGATGAAGGCCGCCAGGCCGATGCGCACGGGGATCGGCACCTGGCGCGTGCCCAGCACCGGCAGCGACGAGAACAGCGCCAGCGCGCGCAGGAAGGGCCAGATCAGCGGCGACAGCCAGGCCAGCAGCTGGCCTTCGGTGAAGGTGATCACGCCCTGGCGCCGGGTTCAGCCGACGGCCGAGGGTATGGACATCAGCATGTGCTGGATGTATTCCACCAGCGTCGAGAGCATCCACGGCCCGGCGAAGCCCAGCACCGCCACCGCGGCGATGACCTTGGGCACGAAGCTCAGCGTCGCCTCGTTGATCTGCGTCGCGGCCTGGAAGATGCTGACCACCAGGCCCACCACCAGCACCACCAGCAGCACGGGGGCCGAGACCATCAGCATCACCATCAGGCCCTGCTGGCCGGTGGAGAGGACTTGTTGGGCGTCCATGGCGGCGTTCCGTTCAGGTGGCGAAGGACGCGGCCAGCGAACCCAGCAGCAGGTTCCAGCCGTCGGCCAGCACGAAGAGCATGAGCTTGAAGGGCAGCGCCACCAGCACCGGGCTCAGCATCATCATGCCCAGGCTCATCAGCACGCTGGCCACGATCATGTCGATGACGAGGAAGGGGATGAAGATCATGAAGCCGATCTGGAACGCGCTCTTCAGTTCGCTGGTGACGAAGGCCGGCACCAGCACCGACAGCGGCACGTCGGGGCTCTTCACCTCGGGCGGCAGCTTGGCCAGCTTGGCGAACAGCTGCAGGTCGCTCTGCCGCGTCTGCTTGAGCATGAATTCGCGCAGCGGCGCCGTGCCCTTCTTCAGCGCCTCGTCGGCCGCCAGCGTGCCGGCGGAGTAGGGCGCCCAGGCCTGGTCGTAGATCTTGTCGAAGGTCGGCGCCATGACGAAGAAGGTCAGGAACAGGCTCAGGCCCAGGATGACCTGGTTGGGCGGCGCCGTCTGCGTGCCCAGCGCCTGGCGCACCAGCGACAGCACGATGACGATGCGCGTGAAGCCCGTCATCAGCAGCAGCAGCGCTGGCAGGAAGGACAGCGCGGTGAAGAAGACCAGCGTCTGCACCGGCACCGAATAGCTCGTGCCGCCGGGCCCCTGGCCGATGAGCAGCGGCAGGCTGCCGGGGCCCGGGGCGGCCTGCGACCAGGCTGCGCCCGCGGCCAGCAGGCCGCCCGCGCAGGCGAGCAGGGTTCTGGTGCGCAGCGGCTTCATGGCTGCGGCTTGTCGCCCTGGCGCAGCCGGCCCAGCAGCTGCGCGAAGGCGGCCTGCGGCGGTGGCGGCTGCGTCGGCGCGGCATCGGGCTGCGCCGACATGGTGTGCAGCGTGCGGATGCCCTGCGGCGACACGCCCAGCACCAGCCACAGGCGTTCCTCGCCCTGGCCGACCTCGACGGTGACGAGCTTGTGCTGCGCCGACAGCGGCAGCACCGCCACCGGCCGCGGCGTGCCTGTGCGGCCGCTGCCGCCACCGCCCAGCGGCGTGCGCTTGAGCAGCCACAGCGCCACCGGGATGCAGGCGACGACGGCGACGAACCAGAGCAGGGAACCGAGTCCGGGCTGCATCGGGATCAGCTGCCGCGCGACAGGCGCCGCATGCGTTCGCTGGGGGTGACGATGTCGGTCAGGCGGATGCCGAACTTGTCGTTGACCACCACCACCTCGCCCTGGGCAATGAGGTAGCCGTTGACGAGCACGTCCATCGGCTCGCCGGCCATGGTCTCCAGTTCCACCACCGAGCCCTGCGCCAGTTGCAGGATGTGCTTGATGGGGATGCGCGTGCGGCCGAGCTCCACCGTGAGCTGGACCGGGATGTCCAGGATCATGTTGAGGTCGTTGCCGGCGTTGGCCGAGCCTGGCGCGCTGGCGGCGAAGTTGGTGAAGGCCGCCGGCGCCACCGACTCGGCCGCCTGCGTCACCTCGCTGGCCACCTCGTTGCCGCCGGGCTTGCTCTCGGCCAGCGCGGCGGCCCATTCGGCGGCCATCTTGTCCTCTTCGGACATCGCGGATTCGGGTTCAGTGGCCATTTTGAGATCCCTCCAGCCAGCTCAGGTTGTTGCTGGTGAGCAGGCGATCGATCTTGATCGCGTAGCGGTTGTTGCTGGTGCCGTAGTGGGCGTCGAAGACGGGCACGCCGGCCACCTTGGCCTGGATCATCTGTTCCAGGTCGAGCTCGATGAAGTCGCCGGGCTTGAAGGACAGCAGCTGCTCCACCGTGGCGCCGGCCGTGGCCAGCTCGGCGACGAGCTCGACCTCGGCGGCCTGGATCTGGTGCTTGAGCAGGTTGACCCAGCGCCGGTCGGGTTCGGCCGAGTCGCCCTGGATGGTGGAGTACAGGACGTCGCGGATGGGCTCCAGCGTCGAGTACGGAATGCAGAAGTGCACCGAGCCGGTGGTCTCGCCGATCTCCAGCGTGAAGTTGGTGGCGACGACGATCTCGCTAGGCGTGGCGATGGACGCGAACTGCGGCTGCATCTCGCTGCGCTGGTATTCCAGCTCCACCGGGTAGATGCCGACCCAGGCCTTCTTGTACTCGGCGGCGATGGTCTCGACCAGGCGCAGGATGACGCGCAGCTCGGTGGGGCTGAAGTCGCGGCCTTCGATGCGGGTGTGGTACTTGCCGACGCCGCCGAAGAGGGCGTCGATGACGGCGAAGACGAGGCTGGGGTCGCAGACGATGAGGCCGCTGCCGCGCAGCGGCTTGACGTTGACGATGTTGAAGTTGGTCGGCACCACGATCTCGCGCAGGAAGGCGCTGAACTTCTGCACCTTGATGCCGCCGATGGCCACTTCGGGACTCTTGCGGATGAGGTTGAAGAGGCCGATGCGGATGTTGCGGGCGAAGCGCTCGTTGATGACCTCCATCGTCGGCATGCGGCCGCGGACGATGCGCTCCTGGCTCGCCAGGTCGTACTCGCGTATGCCTTCCTTGGGCTCATCGTCCTGCTCGAGCTTCTGGCTCTCGCCGGTGATGCCCTGCAGCAGGGCGTCGACCTCGTCTTGCGAAAGGATCTGTTGGTTCATGCTACGAGCGAGTGGCCGGCGAACGACCTGCGGCATGCAAGCCGAAGGTCAGCGAACGCAGTGAGCTTGGGGGCACCGTTCATTGAATGATGAAGTTGCTGAACTGCACGGCCTTCACGGGCAGTTCCTCGGCGGCGGCCTTCTTCTTCTTCTTGCCCTTCTTGGCGGCCTTGGCGGACTTGTCGTCCTCGTCGTCGGCTGCGGCGGCGGCGGGCTGCTCGGCTTCCTCGGCGACGTAGCCCAGTGCGCGTGATGTCTCCAGGCGGATCTTCTCGGCCAGCTTGGCCTTGCCTTCGCGGCCCATCAGGTCGGCCGCGCTGCGGTCGGCGATGACGAGCAGGATGTTGTTGCGGATGGCCGGCATGAAGTTCTTGATCTGTTCGGCCATGTGGGCGTCGCCGACCTCCAGCGTGATGCCGACCTGCGCATAGCGCTCGGCATCGCGGTCGGCCAGGTTCACGGTGAAGGGCTCCAGCGGCACGAAGGTGGGTGCGGCGTGTTCCTCGTGCTTGGCCGTGGCATGCGCGGGGGCCGCGTCTTCGCCGTCGCTGTCGGGGTCGACGGCCTTCTTCTTCATCAGCAGCATCGCCGCCACGCCGGCCACCACCAGCAGCAGCACGACGGCGCCGATGATGATGATGAGCTTCTTCTTGCCCTTGGGCGGAGGGGTCGCTTCGGCAGCGGCGGCGGCGGTGGACATGGGCTCTCCTGCGGGTCGTGCCGTCACGCGGCCACGAAGGTGGCGGCGTTCGGCGTTGCAGGACCATTATTGAGAGCGCCGCCGCCGCAGAAAGCCCCGATAAGGGCGGCGAAAGGCGGCCTTCAAAGACCGGCCGCAGTCGTCCGCAGACGGCCGAAGCACGCCCTAGGCCACCAGGTCGACGACGCCGCGCTGGCGCAGGGTGGCGGCCACGACGGCCTGTGCAGGGCTGCCGCCGGCATCACTGCCGGTGCGGCCGCCAGGGCCGCTGCCGCCGGCCTGGCCGCCTTGCTGGGTGGGCTGGCGCGGCTGCTCGGAAACGCCGCCGCCGCTGAGCGTGAAGCCGGCATCGCGCAGGTGGCCGGCCAGCGTCGGCATGGCCTGCTCCAGGGCGTGGCGCGTCTGCGCATGGTCGGCCGCGAGATGGACCTGCGCCGTGGCACCGTCGATCTGGATCTGCACCGTCAAGGGCCCCATCTCGGCCGGGTTGAGTTCCAGCCGCGCGTGCTGCACGCCGTCGCGCACGAAGGTCGAGAGCTGGGCGCCGAGCTGCGATGCGAATTCGGCGCTGCCCGGGTGGGCCGCCAGGTGGACTTCGGCCGGCGCGGCTGGCGCCGCAGCAGCCGCTGCCAGGGCGGGCGCGCCGAGGGCGCCGATGGTGGCGTCCGGCAGGGCGCCGTCGGTGTCGGCATGCGCCGCGGCGGTGGCGGGTGCGGGGGCCGC
>CAIWPS010000087.1 GCA_903914615.1 uncultured beta proteobacterium
GCCGCCGGTGGCCGGCGCGTACTCGACCATGCGCTGCACGGCGCGCGTGCCGCGGTGGCGGTACAGCGCGCTGGGCTCGCCGTCAGGCACTTGCGCCTTCCCGTTCGCGCTGGCGCTGGTAGCGCTGGTAGGCGGCGCTGTCCAGCACCGTGGTCTCCAGGCCGCTCTCCAGCGCACGCTGCAGCAGCAGTTCCATCGCCAGCGTCTGCGCCTCGCGCAGCGGCAAGGGCACGTTGCCGCGGGCCTCGGGCAGCTGTTCGATGATCTCCAGCGCGCGCGCCATCGCCACCGCGTCGTGGGCCGCGGCCAGCAGGCCGTAGAGCATGCCGTACAGGCCGTCCAGCGTGCGCGGCAGCAGCGCCACGGTGTCGGCGCCCGGCCGGGCGGCGAGCAGCTTGAGCACGTCGGCGCCGGCCTGGATTTCGCGCAGCACGCCGAAGAACTCGGCCGCGTTGGCCGCGCCGATGCGGCCCTGCACGAAGAGGCGCTGCGCGCTCTCCGACAGGCCCGACTTCAGCACGTTGGAGATGTCTTCCCAGCCGCGCGGGCTGGCGCCGACGAGGTGGTCGTTGGCGAGCTGGCTCTGGGTGTCGTCGAGCCGGTCGGGGCGCACCTTCAGGTAGGCCATCACCGCGGGCGCGAAGCCGTGGGCCAGGGCGTGGGCGAGGAAGGCGTCGATGACCGTCTGCACGTTGAAATGGAACATGCGGTCGGCCAGCGCCGTGCCCATGTCGTGGCTGACGGCGCCGTGGAAGCTGGCGTTGCCGGCGGCAATGACCTGCCAGCCCGCGGGCAGCTCGTAGTGGCCGACGCGGCGGTCCAGGATCAGCGAGTAGGCCGAGATCTGCAGCCGCTGGTCGGCGGCGGTCAGCTCGTCCAGGAACAGGATGCCTTCGGGCTGCTCGGGCGCGGGCAGGAACTCGGGCGGGAACCACACCGTCTTGTGCTGCACCTCGTCGGCGTAGATGGCGCCGCGGATGTCCACGGGCTCGATCGTCGTCAGCCGCAGGTCCACCAGCGGCACGCCGTGGTGGGCGGCGAGCTGGCGCACGATGGACGACTTGCCGACGCCGCGCGTGCCCCACAGCATGGTGGCGCGGTGGCGCAGCAGGGGGTCGGCGTACTGCTCGATCAGCGCCGCCTTGGCCGCGGCGATGGAGACCGGCGGGATGTTCATCGGGTTGCCGTGCATGGGCGCGCTCTCGTGGACTTCAGGGCGGGGGCGGCGTGCGCCAGGCGGCGGCCGTCGGGCGCCGCGGCAGCGGCGGGATCTCGATGCGCGGCATCTCGCGCAGGCAGAAGAAGGCGATCAGCAGCAGCGGCGGGAAGTGGAATATCAGCATGCGCATGATCGAGTCCTGCGCCAGCTTGAAGCGCGGCAGCGTGGCGGTGCCGGCGATGAGCGCGAAGCACACCAGCAGCGGCACGCCGCGGCGCAGCGTCACGCGCCAGCGCGCGCCGAGCAGGCGCTCGTGGAAGCGCGCCGGCGGCTCGGCCAGCGTGCGCGCCAGGTGGGCGGCGGCGCGCGCCAGCTCGGCCTCGGCCTGGCCGCTACGTACGGGTTCTTTGCGCGCCAGGCGCAGGTGGCCGCGCCAGCCGCGCGCCGCCATCATCAGCCGCGACCAGGGCCAGCCCAGCACGGCCAGCAGGTCTTCGGGCAGGTCCAGCTTCTCGTCCTCCAGGCC
>CAIWPS010000088.1 GCA_903914615.1 uncultured beta proteobacterium
ACGGCGACTATGAAGGCCTGCGCACGGCCGAGATCCACGAACGCCATCCCGACTGGGACATCTGGGAGGACGGCTGCCCAGGGGGCGACGCACCGGCCGCGGCCAGCGACCGCGCGGACCGCCTCATCGCCCGCCTGCGCGATCTCACCGGCAAGGTCGCCCTGTTCTCGCACGGCCAGTTCGGGCGCGTGCTGGCGGCGCGCTGGATCGGTCTGCCGGTGGCGCTGGGCCAGCACTTCGCCATCGACCCGGCGTCGATCGGCATCCTGGGCTTCGAGGCCGACCACCCGCACCGGCGGGTCATCGCGCTTTGGAACGCCCGCGCCCTCGGCGCCGCCTGAGCGGGCGCCGTCGCAGCGTCGGCGGCCCCGGCGCGGCCGCCGCGCTCACGCCGCGCCGGGCCTATTCATGCCGCAGGGCCTCGATCGGGTCCATGCGGGCGGCGCGCCGGGCCGGGAAGTAGCCGAAGACGACGCCGATGAAGGCAGAGAACACCATCGACAGCAGGTTGATGGCCGGGTCGAACTCGTAGGGCACGGCCATCACGCTCGACAGCACCCAGGACGCGCCCGTGGCGATGACAACACCCACCAGGCCGCCCAGCGCCGAGAGCACCACGGCCTCGATCAGGAACTGCAGCAGCACCTCGCTTTCCAGCGCGCCCACGGCCAGGCGCAGGCCAATCTCGCGCGTGCGCTCAGTCACGCTGACCAGCATGATGTTCATGATGCCGATGCCGCCCACCAGCAGGCTCACCGCGGCCACCGCACCGAGCAGGCTGGTGAGCACGCCCATGGTGCTGGACAGCGTCTCGGCCAGCTGCTGGGTGTCGAAGATGTTGAAGTTGTCGTCGTCGCTGCTGGCCAGGTGGCGGCGCTCGCGCAGCAGCTCGCGCAGGCTGGCCTTCAATGGTGCGCTGTCGCTGCCGTCCTGCATCGACACCAGCAGCAGGCCGACCTTGCGGCTGCCGGTGACGCGCCGCTGCAGCGTGTGCAAGGGCAGCAGCACGGTGTCGTCCTGGTCGCCCATGCCGCCCTGACCCTTGGCCGCCAGCACGCCGATGACGTCGCAGGAAAACTGCTTCACGCGCAACTGCAGGCCCAGACCGGTCTGGCCCGCGGTGCCGCCCCACAGCTCGCGCCGGACCGTCTCGCCGACGATGCAGACGGCCGAGCCCGCCAGCTGTTCGGCGGGCGCGAACACGCGCCCGCTGGCGAGTTGCCAGTTGCCCGTCTCGAACCAGTCGTTGCTGCTGCCGACGACGGTGGTGGCCCAGTTGCGGCCGTTGGCCACCACCGTGGCACTCGCGCGGCCCTGCGGCGCCACCGCAGCGACGCCACCGATCTGCGCGGCGATGGCCTCGCCGTCGGCTTCGCTGAACTGCGGCACGCCGCCGCCACCGCCGCCACCACCGATGCGCTGGCCGGGGCTGACCATCAGCAGGTTCGTACCCAGGCTGGTGATCTTTTCCTCGATCGCCTGCGTGGCGCCGTTGCCCAGCGTGACCATCGTGATGACCGCACTGACGCCGATCACGATGCCCAGGATGGTCAGGAAGGATCGCAGCAGGTTGCGCCGCACCGAGCGCAGGGCCAGCATGAAGACGCTGAGCAGCATCAGGTGCTTTCGACCGCGGTCAACAGGGGTGCGTTCGTCGTCGGCGTGGGGTTGACCGCATCCTTGGCGATGCGGCCATCGACGAAGTGCACCATGCGGTGGGCGTAGGCGGCCATGTCGGGCTCGTGGGTCACCATCAGCACGGTGATGCCATGGTCACGGTTCAGCGCCACCAGCAGGCCCATGATCTCGTGGCTGCGCTGGGTGTCCAGGTTGCCGGTGGGCTCGTCGGCCAGCACCACCGCGGGCTGGGTGACGATGGCGCGGGCGATCGCCACGCGCTGCTGCTGGCCACCCGACAACTCGGCCGGCGTGTGCTTCTCCCAGCCCGCCAGGCCGACATCGCGCAGCGCCTGGCTGGCGGCCTTGGCGCGCGCGCCGGCGGCGTCGCCGCGGTACAGCAGCGGCAATTCCACGTTCTCCTGCGCCGAGGTGCGCGCCAGCAGGTTGAAGCCCTGGAACACGAAGCCCAGGTAGCGCCGCCGCAGCCGCGCACGCTGATCGCGCGAGAGGGCTTCGACGTGCACGCCCTTGAAGAGGTAGTCGCCGCTGGTGGGTGTGTCCAGGCAGCCCAGGATGTTCATCGCGGTGGACTTGCCCGAGCCGCTCGGGCCCATGATGGCCACGAACTCGCCGGCCGTGATGCCGAGATCGATGGCCTTCAGCGCCATCAGCTCCGACGCGCCGTTGCCGTAGCGCTTGCTGACGGCACGCAACTGGATGAGGAGCGGGTTCACTTCGCGCCGCTGGTCTTCTGCGCGGTGACGACCTGCATGCCGGCCTTGAGGTCGCCGCCGGTGATCTCGGTCATGTGGCCGTCGCTGATGCCCGGCACCACGGCCACGGACACCGGCGCCGCGCTGGCGCCCTTGCCATCGCCGGGCAGCACCCAGACCTGGCGCGCATTGGCCGTGCTGGCCGTGTCGGCAGCGCCCTTGCGCGTGCTTTCGGTCTTCGGCGGGCCGAAGGCGATGCCCGATGCGATGCCCTTCTTCGCGGCCACCGCGGCGGTGGGCGTGTAGCGCAGCGCGGCGTTGGGCACCAGCAGGACGTCCTTGCGCTGCGAGGCGACGATGGTGGCGGTGGCCGTCATGCCCGGGCGCAGGCTGAGGTCGGCATTCTCGACGTCCAGGTAGGTCAGGTAGGTGACGACGTTGTCGGTGATGGTCGAGCCGAAGCCGACGCGCGTGATGCGCGCCGGAAAGTTGCGCGTCGGGTAGGCGCTGACGGTGAAGGTGGCCTGCTGGCCTAGCTTGACGAGGCCGACGTCGGCCTCGTCGACATAGACCCACACCCTCACCTTGGCCAGGTCTTCGGCCACCGTGAACAGCGTCACCGCCTGCAACGAGGCCGCCACGGCATTCCCGGGGTCCACCGCGCGCGTCAGCACCATGCCGTCGGCGGGTGCCACGATGGACGACTTGGACAGGTTGATCAGGTCGGTGGACAACGCCGCCTGTGCGTCCTTCACGCCGGCCAGCGCGCTGTCGGCGGCGCCCGCGGAGCGGCCGAGCGTGGCGCGCGCCGTGTCGAGTTCGGTCTTGGCCGGCACCTTGCCGCCGGAGACTCGCGCCACGTCTTCCAGCCGGGCCAGCGTGGCGCGCGACTCGGCCACGGTGGCCGCAGTCTGCGCCACCAGCGCCTGGGCTGCGGCCAGCGAGGCGCGCGAGCGCAGCACCTGGTCGCGCAGCTTGGCGGGGTCCAGCACCACCAGCACCTGGCCCTTCTTGACGATGTCGTTGACGTCGACATTCACCTGCAGCACCGTGCCCGACAGCTCGCTGCCGATGTTGATGCTGCGCGTCGGCTGGATGGTGCCGTTGGCCGTGACCGTGAGCGTCAGGTCGCCCCGTGCCACTGCTGCCGTGACGTAGCTGGGCGCCGCGGCGGCGGCACGGCTGGCCAGCCACCACCAGACGCCGCCGGCGGCCAGCAGCAAGGCACCGAAGACGATCCAAGGCAGCGGCCGCCGGTACCACGGCCGCGCCGCCTGGTCGCCGAGCAGTTCACTCAGGTCGGTGGCGGGCGCCGGGGCCGGCATCGGCATCGGCATCGGCATCGGCATCGGCATCGGCGCCGGCGCGGACAAGGGCGCGCCGGCCACCAGCGGCACGGCGGGCGGAACAGGTGCATTCGTCATCGGGTGGGTGCCGTCATGTCGGGCGGCCAGCCGCCGCCCAGGGCCTTGAACAGGCGCACCTGGTCGCTGCCGACGTCGGCACCGGCGCTGGCCACGCCGTCCTGTGTCGCGAACTGGGTGCGCTGGGTGTCGAGCACAGTCTGGAAGTCGATCAAGCCGCTGCCGTAGCGCTGGCGCGCCAGGGCTGCGGCGCGCGTCGCGGCGTCGGCGGCCAGGCGCAGGCTGGCCAGCCGCAGGCGGTCGCCTTGCAGGGCGGCAAGCGCGTCCTCCACCTGCTGCAGCGCAGCCAGCACCGCGGCACGGTACTGCTGCTGTGCTTGCGCCAGCGCGGCCTGCTGCGCACGCACCTGCGCACGCAGGGCACCGCCGTCGAACACCGGCAGCGTCACGCTGGCCAGCAGGCTGCCGAGCAGCGCGCCGCGCTGGCCCAGCGCAGAGGCGGTGGCCGCGCCCAGGCCCAGCGAACCGCCGATGGCGAAGCTGGGCCAGCGCTGGGCCTGGGCCTGGCCGACCCGCGAAAGCGCCGCGGCCACCTGGTACTCGGCGGCGCGAACGTCGGCACGCTGGCGCAGCGTCTGCGCCGGAATGGCCAGCACCAGGCCGTCGCGCGCCTGCGGCACCGCCGCGCCCGCAGCCGGCAGCGCGGCCAGCCCGGGCCACGCTGCCGGCGGCCGGCCCGCCAGCACGGCCAGGGCATGCTGCGACAGCACGCTGCTCGCCTGCAGCGGCGGCAGCAGCGCGCGCGTCTGCTCGACTGCCGCACGGGCCTGGTCGGCCTCCAGCTCGGTGACAAGGCCGGCCTGCTGGCGCCACAGCGTGATCTGCAGCGTCTCTTCCTGGCTGGCGAGGTTGTCCGCGGCAATCGCGGTGCGCGCCTGGGCCGCGCGCAGCAGGATGTAGTCCAGCGCCACCTCGGCGGCGATCTGCACCTGCGCATCACCCAGGCTGGCCTGGCTGGCACCGACGGTGGCATCGCCGGCAGCCACCGCGTCACGCAGGGCGCCGAAGACGTCGAGGGTCCAGTTGGCATTGACGCCGAGCTGGAAGTTGTTGACGGCACCGGCTCCCTCCAGCTTGCTGCGCTGCGCCGAAGCCGTGCCGCCCAGCGTCGGCCACAGCGCCGCCGCGGCCACGTCGCGCAGCGCCTGCGCCTGCTGCAGCGCCGCCTGCGCACCCAGGATGCTGGTGTTGGCCCGCAGGGCAGCGGCCACGAGCAGTCCCAGCTGCGGATCGTCGAAGCGCTGCCACCAGGCCACCAGCGAAGCATCGTTGACGGCCGCGGCGCCCGCGCCCGCCGCATCGGCCGACGACCAGCCGGCGGGGATCTCCAGGGCCGGCGGCGCGTCGTCCGGCGGCCCCGGCGAAGCGCAGCCTGCGAGCGAGCCCGCCAGTCCGAGCAGCCACCAAAGTCTCAGCTGCCCGACCGGCATCGCCACGGCCCTGCCCCGGCGCGGTGGTGCGTGGACGGCGGCGGTCAAGCCGCCGCGGTCTCGATCGACTTGCGCAGGCGTGCCGTGGCCGCGTTGACGCCGGCCTCGAAATCCCGCCAGCGCGCGGCGGCGGCCTGCTTCATCTCGCCCAGCCTGGATTCAGCTGCCTTCACGTCGCCCTGCAGCGCCGTTGCCTGCCGATCGATCTTCACCTTGGCGTCCGTGCTGGCGGCGCCGGCCTTCTGTTCCAGGTCGGCCACCTTTGCCTTGCCCCTGGCGATGTCCTTGTCCGCGGCGGCGACGAAGGCGTCGCGCTGGCTGGTGTCGGCGGCATACGCGAATTCGGGCAGGGCCTTGATCGCGTCCTGGGTCGCGCCGGGCATGACGAGCCTGCCCGCGCGGTCCTGGATCTGCGAGACCGGAATCGCCACGTCGTGGCGGCCGATGCCGACGAAGCCGCCGGCGCCCACGATGACATAGGACAGGTTCCGCTCGGGCGAGATGATCAGGTCTTCCACCTTGCCGACCTCGTGGCCGGCGTCGTTGTAGATGGTCTTGCCCAGAAGCGTCTTCTTCACGCTCCAGCCCATCGCGAGCTGCGTCGACGCGGTGACGCTGGCTTCGACGGTGGTGGTACCACCCGCGACCTGTGCGGCGGCAGGCCCGGCGAGGCAGAGTGCGCCCAGGGCGGCGAGCGCCGCAAGGCCGATGCTGGAGGGGTTCTTCTTCATGGTTCGATGCCTCGTGTGTGGGATGCGGCGGGCGATGGATGGCGCCCGTGCCGATAACGAGGTTTGTACGGGTACCGGCCCCCCCCGTCTGTTCGACAGCGCACGCGGCTGCAGCGGCAAACGTGGACTTGAGCCGAATGCCGGCACGGCGGCGCTATGAACCTCAGCCGAGGCGCGAGCGTTCTAGCCTGCCTGCTGAAGTCCGGACGGACGCTGTGTCATGCGCCCTGCATTCCCGACGGGCAGGCCCCAACCCTGCACGCAGGCATGAAAACGGGCCGGACTCAGCTGCCGCGTTCCTGCATCAGCCGCGAAGGCCAGCCTATGCGCACGAGCAGCCCATCCGGGCCGCAGATGCCCACCTCGTACAAGCCCCATTCGCGGTGTCGCAGAACGCCGCCCGGCCTGATGATCAGGTCGTCGACCCGCGCCGCGATGGCATCGACCTGCGGCGTC
>CAIWPS010000089.1 GCA_903914615.1 uncultured beta proteobacterium
ACTCCGACTTCGCGATGTACTCGGTCAAGGAGCAGGGCCGCAACAGCTCGGCCATCTACAGCCCGCAGCTGGCCGGCCGCGGCCGCGAGAAGCTGGAGCTGGAGACGGCGCTGCACAAGGCCATCGAGCGCGACGAGCTGGTGCTGCACTACCAGCCCAAGGTCGACGTGCGCGAGGCGCGCATGATCGGCGCCGAGGCGCTGATGCGCTGGCAGCGCGGCGGCAAGCTCGTGCCGCCGGGCGAGTTCATCCCGCTGGCCGAGGAGACCGGGCTCATCGTGCCGCTGTCCGAATGGGCGCTGCGCGAGGCCGCGCACCAGGCGCGGCTGTGGCAGCAGGCCTTCGGCTTCGCCGATTCCATCGCCGTCAACCTGCCCAGCCACCTCTTCGAGCGCAGCGACCTCGTCGAGCACATCCACCAGTGCGTCACCCAGTACGGCGTGCCGCACCGCGTGATCCTGCTCGAGATCACCGAAGACAACCTGATGAAGGAGCTTCAGAACGTCATTCCGTCGCTGCACCGCCTGAACGAGATCGGCGTCGAGATCTCGATCGACGACTTCGGCACCGGCTACTCGAGCCTGGCCTACCTGACGACGCTGCCGATCAGCGAGCTGAAGATCGACCGCAGCTTCGTGCGCGACCTGGGCATCACGCCGCAGAGCTCGGCGGTGGTCACGGCCATCATCGCGCTGGCGCGTTCGCTGGGGCTGCGCGTGATCGCCGAGGGCGTGGAGACGCTGCGCCAGATGGAAGTGCTGCACCGCCTGGGCTGCGGCATCATGCAGGGCTTCCTGTTCAGCCGCGCCGTGGCGCCCGACGAGCTGCAACGCTGGCTCGAGCAGACCGTGCTGCCGCGCAAGGCGCCGTGGATCGGTGCCGCCTTCGACCCCGAGCCGGTGGACGAGGTGCTGCGCGCCGCAGGCGCGCGGCCCTACCGCTGATGGACGCCGCGCGCAGCACGCCGCCCGCCGCGGCGGTGGCCAAGGGTGCCCTGCGCCGGCTGGCCCAGGCCCAGCAGGAACCGACACCGGAGAACTACGCCCGCGCCTACGCCGAGGAGGCGGGCCTGCCTGCGCCCGCGCCCGCACCCGCCGCGGCGGCCGCAGCGGCCGTCGCCGACGCCAAGAGCCAGGGCCCGGCCTGGGCGTCGCTGGTCGGGCGGCTGGCGCGCAACCTCGGCCGTGGCGGCCGCCAGTGGACGGCAGCGCGCCGCCAGGAGAGCCTGCAGCGCGTGCTCGACGGCAGCCGCAGCGACGCCCAGCGCCTGCTGCAGCGTCTGCAGTCGCTGATGGGAGCGTGGGAGACCGACCAGCCCGCCGACCCGGCGCAGACCGGCCTGGACGAGGGCCAGGCCGGCGCCGTCACGCAGACGGGCGTGCCGCCCCTGCCCGAGCACGCCGCGGGCACCGACGCGGCGGTCTGGCCGCCCCTGGTGGCGACCCTGGAAGGCACGGTCCGCGCCGGTCTGCCGGCCACCGAGGCGCGCGCCGCGGCGCTGGCGGCGCAGCTCGCCTCGCTTGCCGATGCCGTGGCCGCCGAGGGCGCCACGCCGGCGCACGTGGCCGCCATCGATGCGCTGTGCCAGCAGGCGCGGCGCCTCTTCGCGCACCGCCACCATCTGGTCGAGGCGCTGGCCGGCCTGTGCCGCGAGCTCACGGCCGGGCTGACCGAGCTGTCCGAGGACGATGGCTGGGCGCGCGGCCAGTGCGAGCTGCTGCAGTCCCATCTGGCGGTGGAAGAGGGCGACGGCGTCGCGGGCAGCGGCCTGAGCGTGCGCGGCGTGCGCGCCGCCGCGGCCGTGCTGGCCGAGACCCGGGCCCAGCAGCAGCGCGTGCAGGGCGAGCGGCTGGCGGCGCGCGAGGCGCTCAAGCAGCTCATCCAGAGCATGCTCGTCGAAGTCGGCGAACTGGGCGAACACACGGGCCGCTTCCAGCTCGCCACGGCGCGCCATGCCGAGGCCATCGAACGCGCCGACACGCTGCAGAGCCTGGCCGGGGTCGTGCGCACGATGCTCGAGGACGCGCGCATCGTGCAGGCGGCGGTGCGCCAGTCGCAGGAACGCCTGCAGGCCGACCGCAGCCGCGCCGAAGAGCTCGAAGGCCGCGTGCGCGAGCTCGAGGGCGAACTGCGGCGGCTGTCCGAGGAGGTCTCCACCGACGCCCTGACCCAGGTCGCCAACCGGCGCGGCCTGACCCAGGCCTTCGAGGCCGAGAGCGCGCGCAGCCTGCGCGCCGCGGCCGAAGGCGACAGTGCAGCCATGCTGGCGGTGGCGCTGATCGACATCGACAACTTCAAGAAGCTCAACGACAGCCTGGGCCACGCCGCCGGCGACCAGGCGCTGAAGACGCTGGCCGCAGCGGTGCGCGAGCGCCTGCGCCCGGCCGACCACCTGGCGCGCTTCGGCGGCGAGGAGTTCGTCGTGCTGCTGCCCGGCACCGAGATCGCCGAAGCGCAGCGCGCCCTGTCGCGCCTGCAGCGCAGCCTGAGCGAGGCGCTGTTCCTGCACGACGGGAAAGAAGTGTTCGTGACCTTTTCAGCCGGCGTCACGCCCTGGCGCCCCGGCGAGGCGCTGCAGGCCACCCTGGAACGCGCCGACGAGGCCTTGTACGAGGCCAAGCGAACGGGCAAGAACCGCACCTGCGTCGCCTAGCACCGGCGGCTCGCGGCGGCGATGCCGTTGGTCACAAAACCGGCTCAAGTCTGCGGCCGCGGTGGCCGAAACTTCATCCATGGGCCGGCGCCGCCGGCTGCGCAAGCCATGGTGGCCAGCCGATGAGCGCCTTGACCCGACCTCTTTCGACCTTGCGACAGGCCCTGGCGGCCTTCTTCAGGCACGACCTGGCGCTGCGCCGTGCCGAGGACGGCGTGCACATCGTGCTCGAGGAACGCGGCGACGCGCGCAAGCCCAAGGCGCCTTCGCGCGCCGACATCGCGGCACGGAAGGAGGCGCAGGAACTGGCGCTGATGCGCGAGCAGCTCGCGGCCCTGCTGGACGAGCAGCCCGAGACCCGCCCGGCCATGCGCCACCTCGTCTTCGTCGAGCAGGCGCTGGCGAAGAAGGGCCTGCGCGCCCTGCACAAGCTGCCGCTGGACGTGCTGCAGCGCGCGCTCGAACAGCTCGAGGGGCTGGTGCTGAACTGGTCGCCGGTGGGGCTGGCCAGCCTGCGCTCGAAGATGGCCGTGTCCATCATCGACCGCGAGCACATGGACCCCGACGCCGAGGCCGACGCCTACCGCACGGCGGCCGTGATGGACAGCCTGCCGCTGCCGGTCGCGAGCCAGGCCGAGGCGCGCTCCGACGACGATGCGCTCGCGGCCGCCTATGCCGCCCTGGGCGACCTGGCACCCGTGGTCGTGGAGACCCAGGGCGAGCTGGACTCGCCGGCGGCGCGGGCGGTGCTGCGCGAGACGTCGCGGCCGCTGCTGCGGCAGAGTGCGGGCGTCGTCGACATCGAACTGCGCGAATTGCAGGCCTGACGCGCCGGCCGCGCGCTCAGCCGCGCGCCGTGCCCGGCGTGGCGAAGGTGTCGAGGTCGGCCGCCGCCGGCCCGGCGGGCGCGCGCAGGGCGACGTCGCCCTGCTCGTCGGGCGGCTCGGCGAGGTCGACGCGCAGGCTGTGCAGCTCCCAGCCTATCCACAGCAGCGCGGCCAACACGGCCAGGCGCCACAGCCATACAGCGAGCATTCGGATCATCGTTGTCCTGCGGGTTGCCGCGTTGCGGGAAGGAACGGCAGCGCCGGGACTGGCGATGATAGTGGGCCGTGCCTGCGCATCCCCCACCCGGCGATTGACGAAGCCCTAGCGGCGGCCGAACATGCGCGCAGGCCCTCACCCGCGGGGCCGGGGGAACGCGCGATGAGCAAAACCATCGTCTTCTGCGCCGACGGCACCTGGAACGGGCCCGGCACGCCGGACGACCAGGGCGACGGCCACACGCCCGCGGGCAGCAGCGGCTGCGAGCCGCAGCTCACCAACGTCTGCAAGCTCTTCGCCTGGCTGCGCGGCGACCTCCAGCCGGCGGGCGCGGGCTGGGGCGGCGTGGAGATGGAAAAGCTGCTCGCCGACGACGCCGGCGTGCCGCAGCAGGTGGCCAAGTACATCCATGGCGTCGGCAATTCGCAGCAGCTGCTGGACAAGATCGCCGGCGGCGCCTTCGGCGTCGGCGTCACGGCACGCATCGCCCGCGGCTACACCTACATCTCGCGCAACTACGTGGCCGGCGACGGCATCGTCATCGTCGGCTTCAGCCGCGGCGCCTACACGGCCCGGGCGCTGGCCGGGCTGATCGCCGGCCAGGGCCTGCTCAAGCCCGAACTGGCGGCGGCCGACGACGACGACCGCTACGACACCGCCGCCGCGGCCTGGTTTCGCTGGCGCCACGGCAGCGCCACGACCTTCCAGAAGATCGCCGACGGGCTGACCGAGCTGCTGGCGATGCACGGCGCCTTCGCCAAGGCCAGGGAGCTCAGCGACGATTCCTTCGTCCCCGCCAGGATCACCAGCGTCGCCGTCTGGGACACCGTAGGCGCGCTCGGCATCCCGGCCTACAAGTCGGGCACGGCCATCGACCTCTTCAGGTTCTGCGACACCACGCTCAGCCCGAGCATCGGCCTGGGCGTGCATGCCGTGGCGCTGGACGAGCAGCGCAAGCCCTTCGAGCCGACGCTGTGGGACGCCGCGCCCAACGTCACCCAGGCGCTGTTCCCCGGCGGCCACTGCGACGTCGGCGGCGGCTACGCCGAGCATGGCCTGTCGGACACGCCGCTGCTGTGGGTCGTCGACCGCCTGCAGCAGGCCGACGTGGGCCTGCAGTTCACGCTGCAGCCGCCGGTCGACGTCACGCCCGACCCGCGCGGCCCGCGCCACCGCGCCTGGGTGGGCAGCCCCATCTGGGCGGCCGCGGGCGTGCAGCCGCGGGTCTTCCCGGCCGGCCTGGTCGTCAACGACACCGTGCGCCAGCGCATGAACGGCGCGCCGGAAAACCTGTTCGGCACGTCGGGCCCGCAAGCGCCCTACGCGCCGACGAACCTGCCGGTGCCATGAGCCCGCCACGAAAGGCGACCACAATGGCTGCGCAACTCTCGCATTTCCAGGGGGAAGGCCGGCCATGGCAGAAGCGACGATGACCAGCCCGCAGCAACGCGGCAGCTACCTCTACCTGCGCCACCGCTGGCCCGTGCGGCTGACGCACTGGCTCAACGTGCTCTCGCTCACGGTGCTGCTGATGAGCGGGCTGATGATCTTCAACGCCCATCCCTCGCTGGACTGGGGCAAGTCCTCGTACACCGGGCGGCCCTCGTGGCTGCAGATCGGCACGCGCACCGGCAGCGACGGCCGCAGCCAAGGCGTGATGCGCGTGGCGGGCCACGACTTCGACACCACCGGCCTGCTGGGCCTGGCCGCAGGCGTCGACGGCCAGCCCTCGGCACTGGCCTTTCCCTGGTGGATGACGCTGCCCAGCCGCTACTCGCTGGCCGACGCGCGGCGCTGGCATTTCTTCTTCGCCTGGCTGCTGGTGATCAATGGCCTGGCCTACCTGGCCTACGGCCTGGCCAGCGGCCATGCGCGCCGCGACCTCTGGCCCACGGGCGCAGACTGGCGCGGCATCGGCCGCTCCATCGTCGACCACCTGCGGCTGCGCCACCCGCAGGGCGAGGCGGCGCGCGACTACAACGTGCTGCAGAAGCTGGCCTACCTGGTGGTCATCTTCGTCCTGCTGCCGCTCATCGTGCTTGCCGGCTGGGCGATGTCGCCCTGGCTGAATTCGCTGTGGCCGGGCTGGGTGGACCTGCTGGGTGGCCGCCAGTCGGCGCGGGCCATCCACTTCATCGTGGCCTGGCTGCTCGTCGCCTTCGTGGCGGTGCACGTCGTCGAGGTCGTGCTCAGCGGGCTGTGGAACCACCTGCGGTCGATGGTCACCGGGCGCTACCGCATCACCCACCCCCACGCGCCGGCCCAGGCGGCCGAGGAGCACCTGCCATGAAGAGGCTGAAGATGTCGCCGCCGGCGCTGGCCAAGCGCCGCTTCCTGCGCCGTGCCGTGGGTGGCGGTGGCGCGCTGCTGCTGGGCGGCTGCGACCGCCTGAACCACAGCGAGGCCTTCACGCAGGTGCTGGGTGCGGGCGAGGCGCTGAGCCGCGGCGTTCGCGACCTCGTGGGCGGCGGCGCGGTGACGCTGGCGCAGGAATTCACCGTCGCCGACCTCTCTCCCAGCTTCCGCGGCAACGGCAACACCGACCCCTCGAGCGCGGCCTACAAGGCGCTGGCCGCGGCCGGCTTCGCCGACTGGCGGCTGGTGGTCGACGGCCTGGTCGAGGCGCCGGCCGAGCTGTCGCTGGCCGAACTGCGCGCGCTGCCCAGCCGCACGCAGATCACGCGCCACGACTGCGTCGAAGGCTGGAGCGCCATCGGCCAGTGGACCGGCGTGCCGCTGGCCCAGATCATGGCCCGCGTGCGGCCGCAGCCGGCGGCCCGCTATGTCGTCTTCCACTGCGCCGACGCCTTCGACGAAGGCGGCCCCACCTACTACGAGAGCATCGACCTGCAGGACGCCCACCACCCGCAGACGCTGCTGGCCTATGCGCTCAACGGCCAGCCGCTGCCGGTGACCAACGGCGCGCCGCTGCGCCTGCGCGTCGAGCGGCAGCTGGGCTACAAGCAGGCCAAGTACCTGATGCGGCTGGAACTGGTGGCCGACTACAGCCACCTCGGCGGCGGCAACGGCGGCTACTGGGAGGACCAGGGCTACGCCTGGTACGCCGGCATCTGAAGGCGGCCGGCGCAGGCGCGCTCAGCCGGCCGCCGTGGCCTCGAAGTCCTCGGCCGGCGCCAGCTGCACCAACTGCGCGGCCTCGTCGCGCGGCGCCGCCAGCCAGCGGTCGGTGTCGGCCAGCGCGATGGGCACGACGCTGCGCTTGTCCTGCAGTTCCGGCGGCCGCTTCGGGTCGGGCCGGTGCATGCGGCGCATCAGCGGGTGGGCGTCGGCGTTCAGGGTCAGCAGCGTGTAGCTCTCGACCACTTCGCCGGTCTGCGGGTCGACCCAGGTGTTCCACAGCCCGGCCAGGCCCCAGGGCTGGCCGTCGGCACGGCGAAAGCGCCAGGGCACGTGGCGGCCCGTTTCCCAGCAGGGCTCGAAGAAGGACTCTGCCGGCACGATGCAGCGCTGGCCGCGTGCCCAGGGGTGCTTGTAGCTGGCCTTGGCCGCCAGTTCCTCGCTGCGCGCATTGGCGGTGGGGAACTTGAGCTTGCGCTCCTTGGCGAACCAGGGGATGAGGCCCCAGACGCCGACCACGAGGTCGCGCTCGAATTCGGTGCTGTCGCGGGCGCGGCGGATGAAGGGGCCCTGGTAGCCGGGGAAGATCTCGCGCGGCCAGCGCTGGCCGTCGCGGGCGCCGACGTGCCAATGGCGCTCGATGTCGCCTGTCTCCGGCGCGATGTAGCGGGTGCACATGGCCCGCAGTCTACGGTCGGCGGGTCGCTGCCAGCCGCTCGCGGAGCGCGGTCTTGAGCACCTTGCCGTAATGGTTCTTGGGCAGCGCGTCGACGAGCTCGTAGCGGCGCGGCCGCTTGAAGCGCGCCAGCTGGGCCAGGCAATGCGCGTCCAGCTGCGCCGGCGTCGGCGCGGCGCCGGGCTGCGGCACGACGAAGGCCACCACGAGCTCGCCCCACTCGGCGTCGGGCATGCCGACCACGGCCGCCTCGGCGACGCCGGGCCACGTCAGCAGCACCTCCTCGACCTCGCGCGGGTAGATGTTGGAGCCGCCGCTGATGATGAGGTCCTTGCTGCGGTCCTTCAGCGTCAGGAAGCCGTCGGCGTCGAGGCAGCCGACGTCGCCTGTCCACAGCCAGCCCTCGCGCAGCGCCGCGGCGGTGGCCTCGGGGTTGCGCCAGTAGCCGGCCATCACGCTGTCGCCGCGCACCAGCACCTCGCCCACCTCGCCGGGCGGCAGCGCGCGGCCTGCGGCGTCGGCCACGCGCACCTGCACGGGCGTCTGCGCCACGCCCACCGAGGCCAGGCGCGCGAGGTGGCGCGGGTGGCCGCTGTCCTGCAGGTGGTGGCGCGACAGTGCCGTGCCGGTCATCGGCGTCTCGCCCTGGCCGTAGATCTGCACGAAGCGCGGCCCCATCACGCGCAGGGCGCGCCGGATGTCGGCCGCGTACATCGGCGCGCCGCCGTAGACGATGGTCTTGAAGCCCCGCGCCGCAGCCGCCTCGTCCAGCCCGGCCTGCTCGGCGTGGTCGACCAGGCGCTTGACGATGGTCGGCGCGGCGAACAGCGACAGCGGGCCGAGCTGCCTGCCCAGCGCGAACAGTTCGGCGGCATCGAAGCCGCCCGAGGCCGGCACGACATGGCGGGCGCCGGCCATCAGGTGCGGGATCGCATACAGCCCGGCGCCGTGCGACATCGGCGCGGCGTAGGCGATGGCATCCCCCGCGGCGATGGCGTCGACGTCGGCGAAGTAGCCCAGCCCCATCGTCATCAGGTTGCGGTGCGTGATCATCACGCCCTTGGGGCGGCCGGTGGTGCCGCTCGTGTAGAAGAGCCAGGCCAGGTCCTGCGGCTGGCGCTCGGCGAGGGGCACGGCCGCGGCTTCGGCAACGGGGGCCAGCAGTTCGTCGGCGGCGGCCGACGCGATGTCGATCTGGCGCTCCAGGCCGGCCACGGGATCTGGTGCGAGGTCGGCACTGACGAAGGCCCAGCGCGCCTGCGCGTCGGCGGCGATCCACGCCACCTCGCGCGGGTGCAGCTTGGCATTGACCGGCACCACCGCCAGCCCGGCCCACCAGGCGCCCCACAGCAACTCCAGGTAGCGCGGGTGGTTGTGCATGAACAGCAGCACGCGGTCGCCCGGCTGCAGCCCGGCGGCGCGCAGGCGCAGGGCCAGGCCGGCGCTGTGCGCCGCCCATTCGCGGTAGCTGGCATGCAGGCGCGTGCCGTCGTAGAGGGCGGGTGCATCGGGCTGCAGGCGCGCCATGCGCAGCAGCAGCGGGGCCAGGCTCATGCGGCAGATCCGGCGGCGGTGGGAGGTGGCGCGACGATAGCCCGCCTGCGCCGGCCGCGGGCGCGCGCCGCCCCGGCCTACGGCTGCTTGCGCAGCGCGGCGTCGCCCACCATCACGGCGTAGGCATAGCCGGCGCCGATGTTGACGTCGGTGCGCACGGTGCCGCGGGCGCTGACGATGTCGCCCACGGCGGCGTTGTCCTGGCTGGTGACGAGGATGTCGTTGCTGCCGTCGGCAGCCTGGCCGCTGCCGTCGCGCAGGTGCAGCCAGTTCTTGCCCATGATGCCGCTGCTGACCTTCACCACCTGGCCGCGCACGAGCACCGTCTTGTCCTTCAGCCCGGCCTTGCCGGCGACGATCTCGGCCACCGTGCGGGCCTCGGGGCCGCTGGCCTTGGCCACCTTGACGGGTGCCACCGCGGCCGGCGCCGGCGCAGCCATGCCGCCGTGCGGCGAGGCGCCGGTGGCCGGCATCGCCGTCATCGCGGCGGCGGCCGCTCCCGGGCCCGCGATCTCGCCGAAGACGATGCGGTCGAAGTGCTTCTTCAGCGTCTTGCTCTCGAAGTTCTGCATCGTCATCGGGTGCTCGATGCTGACCTTGGCGCCGACCTTGACCGCCGCCGTCGGCACGGCGGCCCAGACCTCGCCGGCCGCGGTCTGCAGCCGCAGGTAGGTGTAGGCGTCGACGTCGCGCGTTTCCTGCACCACGCCCTGCAGCGGCGGCGGCCCTGCGGGCGCCGGCGCCGCCTGCGCCAGGGCGCTGGCGAGGGTGAAGCAAAGGCAGAGCAGGGCGGGCAGGGTCTTCATGGGTTTCGTGCGGGTCAGGGTGTGGCGGTGGGTGCCGCGCGCGGGCCGCGCCGCGGCGTCCACAGGCCCAGCTGTTCGGCCGGCTGCGGATGGTGGTAGATGGTGTCGTTGAGGTGGCGCGTCACGGCGAGGATGTCGTCCTCGGTCCAGTTCAGCTGCGCCGCCGCCTGCCACTGCCGCACCTGGGCCCGCAGGCTGGGCCAGTCGGTGGCCGTGCGGTGGTCGCGCCAGTGCATCTGCTCGGTGTGGCAGGCATTGCAATGGGTGGCGTAGAGCAGCTCGCCGCGCGTGGGCGCGGCGGCTGGCTGCGCCCAGGCCGCAGGCGCCAGGGCAGCAAGGCCGCAGGCAAGGCCGGCAAGGCGCGCGAGGCAGGCTGCGAAGGTCATGGCGCAGGATGGCATGCGACCCCTCGCGTTCGCTTGACACATCGCAAACGCGCGCGGCCGGCGGCCCCGCGACGCCGGCCTGAGCCCACCTAGAATCGCGGCGGGTCTGCCGTCGCCCGGCGCACGACCCGGCGGCCGCTTGGCGGGCGCCGACCCTGTCCCCTTCCGCAGGACCTCGCCCACCGCGCCCAGATGCCCGCCACCCCCCGATCCGACCCTGCGCCGCTGTCCCGCGGCCTGATGCCGGTGCTCTTCATCGGCGTCTTCATGTCGGCGCTGGACACCGCCGTGATCGCGCCCGCGATTCCGGCGCTGCGGGCCGAGTTCGGCATCGACAACCGCCAGGTCGGGCTGGTGATGGTGGTCTTCGTGCTGTTCTCGCTCGTCAGCACGGCGCTGATGGCCAACCTCAGCGACCGCCACGGCCGCCGCCCGGTCTACCTCGGCAGCGTGGCGCTGTTCGCGGCGGGCTCGCTGATGATCGCGCTGTCGCCCAGCTTCTGGCTCATCCTCGTCGGCCGCGCGGTGCAGGGCGTGGGCGGCGGCGGCATCATCCCCACCGCCAGCGCCGTCATCGGCGACGCCTTCCCGCCCGACAAGCGCGGCAAGGCGCTGGGCCTCATCGGCGCCACCTACGGCATGGCCTTCGTGCTTGGGCCGCCGCTGGCCGGCCTGCTGATGCTGGTGGCCAGCTGGCACTGGATCTTCCTCGCCAACCTGCCCATCGCCGCCATCGTGCTGTGGCTGGGCGCGCGCGTGCTGCCGACGCCGGTGGCCCAGGGCGCGAGGCCGCCGCTGGACCTGCGCGGCATCGTGCTGGTGTTCGTGCTGCTGTGCGCGCTGGTGCTGGGCATCACGCGCATCGCCGACCACCTCAGCGGCCTGCTGCTCTGGCCGGCCTGCCTGGCCGCCGTGCTGCTGCTGCTGCCGCTGCTGCTGCACGTGGAGCGGCGCGCGGCGCAGCCGATGATCCCGTTCACGCTGTTCGCCAACCCGCAGCTGGCCACGGCCTACGGACTCACGGTGGGCGCGGGCTTCGGCATGGGCAGCGTGGTCTTCCTGACCTCGATCGCCACCGGCGCCCATGGCGTCGAAGCCGCGCACGCCGGCTTCGTGCTGCTGCCGCTGGTGCTGGCCTCGATGGTCGGTTCGATGGGCGCGGGCCGCCTGCTGCACCGCCTGGGGCCGCGCACCCTGGTGCTGGCCGGCTTCGCGCTGCTCGGCCTGGGCTATGCCGCCAGCGCCTGGAGCGGCGGCGGCCTGGCCGGCTTCCTCGTCGCCACCGTGCCGGTGGGCCTGGGGGTGGGCGTGGTGGTTGGCGGGGCGCTGCGCTCCATCGCCATCGACGAGGCACCGCCGGCGGTGCGCGGCGCGGCGCAGGGGCTCATCAACATCTGCACCAGCATCGGCACCCTCAGCTCGGCGGCGGCGGTGAGTGCGCTGGCCGACTTCAACGGCGGCGGCGCCCATGGCTTCGGTGTCGCCTATGCCGCGGTGGCGCTGCTGATGGTGGCGATGTTCGGGCTGGCGCTCGGCCTGCGCAGCGAGCGCAGCGCGCTCGCGCCCACCTGAGTTCGAACGCGGCAGCCGCCGGCGTCGACGCCGCGGCCTGCGACGCCCACGACCACGCCAAGCACGTGCCGCTGGCCAAGACGCTGCCCGGGCGGCGCAGCTACCGCATCAGCAGCGGCCCGGTCGTCACGCCGGCGGGCGAGGTGCCGCTGCACCTTGTGGCCCTGCTGGGCTTCGATTCGATGGCCGCCATC